>JASBUS010000021.1 GCA_030147745.1 Alphaproteobacteria bacterium | reverse complement strand
CGGTGTCCAGAGTGATTTCAATGGTGTTTTTCTCAATTTTGGGCTGCTTAAGACCAAGCCATGCGAAGCCACCAATTAAGGCGATGATAACGATAAAAGAAAATATTTTTGTCATGCTCTTATTTTATAAAAACTCAAGTTTATAGGTTTGATTGATTTTACTTCCATAATTTTATAGATTATGCACGTCGCTTTGTGAAGGGCGGAGTTTAATAAATCGATTCTTTTATGTTCATGAGTAATAGCACCATTAATATATCGTCAGAAATACATCTTCAAAAACCTGTTGCTTTAGTCGGTATGATGGGGGCAGGGAAGACTCATACTGGGCGCATACTCGCCAAAGAGCTTGGTCTTGGTTTTGTCGACAGTGATGATGAAATTGTACTCAGCGCGGGGCAATCTATACCTGATATCTTCAGTTTTTATGGCGAAGGCGCATTTCGTGAACTTGAGGGCCGTGTATTAAAGCGCCTTGTCGAAAATAAAGCTTTGGTTATCGCAACAGGTGGTGGCTGTGTAACGCAGCGCGAAACGCTTGAGATGTTAAAACAGCAAACGCATTTGATATGGCTAAAGGCGGATATTGATATTCTGGTTGAGCGTACCGCGCGCCGTGATGATCGTCCATTATTGCAAGTCGATGACCCAAAAGAAGTCCTACAAAAACTATGGGCGCAGCGTGCACCGCTTTATGCGCAGGCGGAGTTTACGGTCGATTCGTCGAAAGGCGCGCAAAATGTAATAAAAGATATATTATGCTATTTAGATAGTGTATATAATCGGTGAAATGAATATTACAAAGAATGCCATAATGGAAGATCAGTCGAATATCAGTGAAGTAAGCGTTGCCTTAGCCGCGCGTAGTTACACTATATATATAGGCGAGCATTTAACGCCGCAGGTCATTGATTATCTTAAAAGCCAATATGCAGGCAAATCACTTTATATATTAACTGATGATATCGTGTGTGACTTATATGCTGTCGCATTGCGCGCGCAGCTTAAACAACATGGTTTTGAAAAATGTTATCTGCATGCTGTGCCTGCGGGTGAGAAAAGCAAATCCGTTGAAAGCTATGCGACATGTTTGTCATGGCTTGCGGCGAATGGTGCAAGGCGTGATAGCTTGATTATTGCTTTAGGCGGCGGCGTAGTCGGGGATTTGGCCGGCTTTGTGGCCGCGTCCTATATGCGTGGTATCGACTTTATACAAATGCCGACAACGTTGCTGGCGCAGGTTGACAGCTCAGTCGGCGGTAAAACGGCGATCAATATTGCTGAAGGCAAGAATCTAGTCGGCGCATTTTATCAGCCAAAAGCCGTATTCTGTGATTCTGAAGTATTGAAGACTTTGCCCGAACGTGAAATGCGTGCAGGTTATGCCGAGATCTATAAATATGGTTTGCTTTGGGATGCGCAGTTTATGGCGTGGCTCGATGATGGCCACGGCGCAGCTTTGCTTGCACATGATCAAAATGATGTTCATGAGGCGGTGAAACGCTGCTGTGAAATCAAGGCAGAAATTGTCAGTGAAGATGAACATGAAGGCGGGGTACGTGCCTTGCTTAATCTTGGGCATACATTTGGTCATGCTTTGGAAGTCTTATGTGCTTATGATGATCGTTTGCGTCATGGTGAGGCTGTAGCGATTGGTATGTGCTTGGCCGCGCGTTTTTCGGTGCGCTTAGGCCTAATTGCGGCTTATGATGCGGCACATATTGAAGCCCATTTAAAAAGCGTCGGCTTGCCGACCGCTTATGCCGATATTACGGATGCACCAGCGATTAATGTTGACGATATGCTGTCGGTAATGGCAAAAGACAAAAAAGCCCATGCAAAAGGCATTAATTTCATTGTGTTGAAAGCATTAGGCACGGCGTTTATCACAGCTAAATATCAGGAAGATGATTTAAAGGCTGTTTTACAAGAGTTTATTGGTTAAGTAAGTTATAGCATAAGGACTATACAAGAATGGAAAATGTTGAATCCCTACCACCGTTAGAAGACCCGATGTTCTGGATGTCTGTCGGTATCATCTTCTTTCTACTGTGTTTGTCAGGGTTTTTCTCTGGTTCAGAGACATCGCTGACCGCGGTATCTGAAGCTCGTATGTTGACGATGGAAAAAGACGGGAATAAGAAAGCGTCACTCGTACGCAAGTTGACCGACCGTAAAGACCGTTTGATCGGCGCGCTACTGCTTGGTAATAACCTCGTCAATATTTTGGCAACATCCTTAGCGACAGGTGTTTTGCTTTCCATTTTTGGTGAAGCGGGTATTTTCTACGCCACATTAGGTATGACTTTATTGGTTTTGATCTTCGCTGAAGTATTGCCGAAAACTTATGCGTTGATGAATGCTGACCGTATGGCCTTGTTTATCGCGCCGATTATAAATCTGGTCGTGATTTGTTTTAGCCCGATTTCTGAATGTGTGGTTTGGATTGTCCGTCATACATTGCGTTTATTTGGTGTTCAGGTTGATGTTGTGAATGTTGGCGGTAATGAAGAAGAATTACGCGGCGCGATCGAAATGCACCGCGGCCATAAACAAGAAGTCCATGATCAGCGCGCTATGCTGCGCTCAATCCTTGATCTTGTGAATGTTGAGGTTGAGGACATTATGGTGCACCGTAAGAATGTTGAGGTGCTTGATATTGATATGCCGATCCCTGAATTGGTGCATGAAGTGCTGCATAGCCGTTATACGCGTATTCCGCTATATTATGGTAAACAGGATGAAATTGTCGGTGTATTGCATGCGAAAGAATTGTTCCGTGCCCTGCAGCGTTCGGATAATGACATTAGTAAAATTACGATTAAAGATATTGTCAGTAGTCCGTGGTTTATTCCAGAAACAACCAATCTTTATGATCAGTTGCAAGCCTTCCGTGAGCGCCGCGAGCATTTCTCACTTGTGGTGGATGAATATGGAGTATTCAAAGGTGTTGTCACACTTGAAGATATTCTTGAAGAAATCGTTGGTGAGATTGACGATGAACATGATATTGCCGTTAAAGGTGTGCGTAAGGGGCCAAGTGGCGTCTATTTGATTAAAGGTGATGTGACTATTCGTGATTTGAACCGTGAATTTGAATGGGACTTGCCTGACGAAGAATATGCGACCCTTGCTGGTTTGATTATATTTGAGGCGAAGCAATTGCCAGATGTTAATCAACGTTTCAGCTTCTATGGCTTTGATTTTGAAATCATGCGTCGTCAGCGTAACCAGATTACATTGATTGCTGTGCGCCCACCTATGCCAGATGAAGACGGTGAGGCGGCGGCCTAATCGGGCGCCGTTTGTTTTTAAAGATTCAAAAATTAGATAATAAAAAAGGCGTCAAAAATCTGACGCCTTTTTTTGTATTCTCTGTCGCTGTGACTTAATCAACTGAATCGTTGTTAAGGTCATCAAAGCTTTTCTCAACAACTGGGTCTTTTTTGACTTTATATGTTGATGTGTATTCTTGCTTGCCAATGGCTTCTAGATATTCATCGCGTGCACGAACAGCTTGCTCATATGGAAGATATTCTACGCGTGTCCAGCCTTTGTGAACCATGCAAGATTCAAAATCATGATATTCGATCACTTCGTGTAGAAGGTGACCGCCGCGCTCTGGGCTTTCCCAATGCGCCATTTTGCCAACTGGTGAATGTGGGTCAGGAACTTTGCCGTTAACCAAATTTGTTGGTATGGCTTCACGAACAATGCCTTGGTTTACCAATTCATTGATTTCAACTGTGCAGCGTGCGATATCACGGCTAAGCATTTGTTGCGCCTTCGCGCCGCGCAAGTATAGAGAAGATGTCGTATCTGTGCGCTGCCAATATTGTGTGGTGTTTTCAAGCTTCGCTTTGGTAACTTCACGCTCGGAAGTACAAGCTGTAAGAGCTAGCGCCAATGCGGTACAAGTCAAGAATGTACGCTTCATAGTGTATGTGTCCTGATAAGTTAATTTGAATCATTAAACAAAAAATTGGTAAACCAACCCAGTTAGGGTATCAGCAGATAGGCTTTTTCACAATGCTGTTTTTTTTAATTTTGTTCTTTTTCCCACCAGCTTTCAATAATTACGCCATAAAGTGCATTTTTATCGGGTCTAGCAAGTTTGTCGCTATAGGCAATATAGTCTTTATTTGTATACAGCAGCGGGATGCCAATATGCATATGGGTCAAAATACGGTCTAGTGCACGCATACGCAGTGTAAGGTCATCATAATTCTTTGTATTCGTGATGGAGCCAAGCAGTTTTTCAATCGCTGGGTTGCAAATGCCGCTGTAATTCCATTGTGCAGGTGTCTCTGCAGCTTGGCAGCCCCAGTAAAGCGCTTGTTCTGTGCCAGGGGATAAGCTTGTTTGCCAATAGGTAATGGCGGCTTGGAAGTCATAATCGCGCATACGGCCTTGGAAGGCACTGCTATCTAAACGGCGTATTGTTGGGGTAATGCCAAGGCGTTTTAAGCCGCGGATGAAGGCAAGGCCAATTTTTTCATCGTCTGGGTTGTTGACCAGAATTTCAAATGTCAGTTCTTCGCCTGTTTGTTCATTCACGCGCTTGCCGTCTTTAATGACCCAGCCTTCTTCGCGAAGGGTGTAGTCCGCTTGCATATAATATTTACGCATGATTTGCGGCGTACTAACATCGGGCATGGCGTTAGCTGTCATGCCGATGCTGAGGGGGAGATATTCCGAATTATCACTAAATAGGTTTAATTCCTCGCTGGTTGCTGCGCCTGTTGTAAAAAATTTAGAATTCGGGAAATATGTGACAGTACGGTTTAGTTTGCCATGATATATATTGTCATTAATCCATTTGAAGTCAATTACGCCTGATAATGCGCGGCGAACATTTAAATTATCAAGTGGGCTGTGGCGTGTGTTGAAAATCAACGTGTTGGCTTTGTCCGTGCGGCCATGCAGGATTTCCTGCTTGATGATTTCTTCGCCTTTATTGTTTTTTGTTTCGTAACCCGTCATCCATTTATTGATGTTGGTTTCGCGGCGGTAATTAAGGTCACCGGCATTAAACGCCATTAACGCAACGTCATCATCGCGATAATATTCGTAACGAATTTCATCAAAATTATATAGGCCTTGCACGATAGGAAGATCCGCCGCCCAGTAATTCGGGTTGCGTTCATAAGTAATGTGGCGACCAATTTCAAAGTCTTTTATTTGATATGGCCCATTCGAAACCGGAATTTTGGTTTGAGAAGCGTTAAAGTCTCGGTCTTTCCAGTATTTTTCTGATAATACAGGCATCATAGCGATGATCATCGCTGCTTCTCGATTGGCGTCAGGCTGTAAAGTAATGTCGATATGGTGGTCACCAATAATATCGAATGCGCTGACAAGGCTATAGACATTACGCATATTCGGTCGGCCATGCGCTTTTAATGTGTCAAATGTAAATTTAACGTCACTAGCGGTTATTGCAGACCCATCGTCAAACTTTGCCGCAGGGTTTAAGGTGATGCTCATGTTTAGGCGGTCATCACTGACGCTAATATCTTGCGCGATAAGCGGGTAGAGCGTGAATGGCTCATCCCATGAACGTAAAGTTAGGCGGTCATAAACCATATTTAAACCGCTTGCTGCGATGCCTTTAATATTAAATGGGTTGAGGTTGTCAAATGTGCCGATGGCGGCCTGTTTTAATGTACCGCCTTTGGGGGCATCGGGATTAACATAGCTTAAATGTTGATCCGCAGATGTAAGTTTTGGCGTATCGTGCATAGATAAGCCATATGTCGACGGTGCTTCCGTCGCGACAGTCTCGCCTTCAGTATTATCTTGTGCATAAACATAACTTGCTTGGTAACAAGATATTAATAAAAAGGCACTATATATTAGGAAAGCATGAAATTTAGATTTTTGCTTATTTTGTCGCGTTGTAAACATGAGATAGACTTCCTATGCAATCAAAACAATTCGCTGCGCAAAGCGGTGTCGTAATAAATATTCAGCAAGGCCGTGCGCGTGATTATCTGGATTCGCACAACGTGGATGCTATGATGACTTTTATAGCACATAAAACGGCCTTTGATAGTCCGATCAATCTTTTGATAGGGGAATTCTTGGGGGCGGATTCGATGAACGCCGTTTTGGATGCGGTTAAAAATGCAAAGTCTGGTGATGTTATATTGCAGCAAACGCCTGACGATGATTTGCCAGACATATTATTTGCGGTGATGCCTGTTTGGGATACGGCGTTGTCTAATGAAGAAAAATTCCTTTCGCGCTGTTATCGTAACACATTAAAAATTGCCAAAGATCAGGGCTATAAACGTCTTATGATGCCCGCACTTGGTAAAGGTAAATCTAATTTCCCGCATCAGCGTATTGTGCGTTTGTCACTTTCTGCAATATTAGAAGAACTTGCGCCGCCAATTGCGGATTTAACAATACTTTGCGCTGAAGAAGCGATGTATCATGCGTATAATGAACGCTTATCTGGTTAAGCACTTTAATCTTGTCTGATATTTGTTTATAGTTGCCATGTATTGTTACTCAAGGTGGCCTATGAACACGCGCGAATTAATCATCAACACAGCTTTAAATATCACCGCTGAAAAGGGGTGGAACGGTCTATTGCTTGTCGATGTTGCGCGCAGTTGTGATATGACATTTTCTGCGTTGCTGGAATGGTTTCAAGATAAGACGGATATTTTGGTTGGCTATGGTCGTTTACTTGATTTGAAAACGCAAAGTGAAATGGGGCAGGTTGACCACGAACTTCCATTGAAAGATAACCTGTTTGATGCATTGATGACGCGTATTGATTTGCTTTCTGAACATCGTGATGCGGTGGTCAATATTCTTAAATCACTGAAATGTGAACCGATTAGCGGTTTTATTATTTTACCGTATATGGCGCATTCTATGCAGAAGATGCTTGAGATTTGCGGATATAAGCCTGTGGGTATGCGCGGACATATGGCGGTCATGGCACTTGGCTATGCGTATTTACAGACGCTTCGGGCGTGGATGTATGATGATAGTGTGGACTTATCCAAAACTATGGCTGCGCTCGATAAGAATCTCGGTTATTTTGAAAAGGCAGGGTTTTGATTTTTAACGGATTTGTGATGCATAAACATTTTTCAATTTTTTTGGTTTTGGTTTGTCTTTTTACAGCGGTACAGTGCGGCACAGCAAACGCGCTTAATGCAATTTATTTGACTGAGCCAACAAAGACCGTGGATCATAAACCATCTGTTATGGTGGTTAGCCGCGATGAA
>JASBUS010000016.1 GCA_030147745.1 Alphaproteobacteria bacterium | reverse complement strand
AGGTGTTGTGTTAAGCCACGCCAATATCATGTGCAATATTGTTCAGCTCTCTAGCCGCGTTGACTTTAACCGTCAGGATATTGTCTTTAACTGCTTGCCAATGTTCCATTCATTCGGTTTAACAGGCGGCACGTTATTGCCGATATTGTCAGGCGTAAAAACCTTCCTTTACCCGAGCCCGCTGCATTACCGTATTGTGCCTGAACTGGTTTATGCGACCAATGCAACGATTATGTTCGGCACAGACACCTTCCTAAACGGTTATGCCCGCATGGCGCATCCATATGACTTTTATCGTATGCGTTATATCTTTGCAGGTGCCGAGAAAGTGAAGGATGAAACACGCGCCCTTTATATGAATAAATATGGCGTCCGTATTTTAGAAGGCTATGGCGCAACTGAAACCGCCCCTGCTTTGGCCCTTAATGCACCGATGCATTTGAAGGCAGGCAGTGTTGGCCGCCTGCTCGCAGGCGTTGAACACCGCCTTGAAAAAGTGCCCGGTGTTGATATTGGCGGTCGCCTATTTGTTAAAGGTCCGAATATCATGTGTGGCTACTACCGCGCCGACAATCCGGGCGTATTAGAACCACCTGCCGAAGGCTGGTATGACACAGGCGACATCGTCGATATTGATGACCATGGCTATGTCACGATCCTTGGCCGCGCTAAGCGCTTTGCTAAAATTGCGGGTGAAATGGTGTCTCTAACAAGCGTCGAGTCGATGATTCAGAAGGTCTATCCAGACGCCCATAACGCCGTTGTCGCCATCCCTGATGCCAAGAAAGGTGAACAGCTTATCTTTGTCACCACACAGCAGGATGCGGATAAGAAAGCCTTATCAAGCTATGCCGCAGCAAATGGCATTAGCGAGCTAGCCGTACCAAAAACGGTAATGAAACTGGATAAAATACCTGTACTTGGGAGCGGTAAAACCGATTACACCACCCTGCAAGAATTGGTGCAAAACGCCGCATAATTCCTTTAGCGCATAACAACAACCCGCCGTGATTTATTGCGGCGGGTTATTTTTTGAACATCTTAATCAAAAGTGACCATAAAGCTTGAGCCTTTCGCCCGCGCTTTATAACTAATTGTCGCGCCGATTTGATCCGCACTCTTCTTAATCATATATAGCCCAAGACCTGAACCATAAGAGGTGCGCGGATGGAAACGCTTAAACATCTGGAAAATATTCTCGCGCTGATCTTCAGGAATACCAAGGCCGTTATCTTCGAATAACAACGTTTTCTTATCACCATCCAAATGGAAAGTGATGTTTAAATAAGGCGCAGGTTCAGTCGGATCATGATATTTAATGGCGTTCGAAATTAGGTTTTCTAAAATCGTTTGGACGCGCAGCGGCTTACACGTCAAAACCACATCATCCGCGACATCTAAACGTATCGCCATATGGTCAAAATGATCCATATGTGAAAGCTTACGCAGAATACCCTCAATCTTTTCACGCAGATTGATATCTTGATCTTCTTCTTCCATATGGGTGTTTTTGGTCAGATCTAAAATATTGCGGACAAGCTTTTCTAAATTCGCCAGCGCCGTCTCTGCTAAGGTTAAGCTCTTCGCTGCCTTTTCATTTTCCCCTTCGCCAATGGCATCTAAAGAAATTTGGATTAATTTACGCGACGATATAAGCGGGGAGCGTAAATCATGCGATGTGCGATAAGCAAACTCTTCAAGTTCAGCATTTGCAGCCTCTAAAGATAACGCTTTGGATTTATATCCCTCGGTCATACGTGATGCAAAAGATATCGCCTTACGGTTTGAACGGCTCATAAGCAAGAATATACAAATCAACAAAGTCTCAATCAAACCACCACCGAGCAGAATGAATAAAGGCTTGCTATTAGCAACATAGGCACGGAAAGGCTGCGTTGTTTGAAAATGGAAATCCCAGACGCGTCCATACATATTAACGGGCACATGAGAGCTATAAACTGGGTTCGCATCATAATCAGCCATTTCAGGGCTGAATTCATCATATAAAGCAACGTCTTCATCTGTGATTTTAATGCTGATTGAACGGCTTTCTTTACGGAGCGTCCCTTCCATCAATTTACTGAAGATAAACGGCGCATAAACCGCCCCAATAATTTCTGCACGGCGTGCTTCAACACTATCAACCTTGGCGTCACGGTAAAACGGTAAATAAAATAAAAAGCCCGGTGTTTGCATTTGATCTTGTACTAATGTGATTGGCCCTGTGACCTGCGGCAACCCTGTGTCACGCGCCGCTAAAATAGCGCTATAACGGTTATGTTCATGTGCCATGTCCAAACCTACAGCCTTCAAATTACTCGCCTCAGGTTCAATATAAGTAATCGGCCAATATTCGGATTTTTCATGCGGTGGATGAATACGATATTCTGGTCGGATTAAACGTTCACTTTGCAAATAGCCCTCAAGGCTCTCAGGCGGAATGTTATATATGACCCCAATGCCGTTAATCCCAGGATAACGCGTCTCTATATGAAAGGCCTCGGCAAATTTTTTCCAATGGTAATAATTGGTTTCATTACCATTGGCTTTAATGACCGCAACGCCTGAATGCAGTGCAACTTCGTATTTTTCCATACGTTCTTGCACCAATTCAATCATACGGTGCGTTTGTTCTGTATAATGGGTCAATGCACGTTGCTCGCCCTGTGTCTTCGACAGAAAAGACGCATATATGGTCAACAAAGCCGAGCCAAAAATAATCACCCAATGCACCCAATGGAAATGACCCGCACGGGCAAGCTTATCTTGCTCCGCCTGCAAATCATTTAAATCAATATCATGATCCATCGTCATATGCTTACAACCACTTCAAGAATTTCAAAACGATAAGTTGCACAAATACAAGGAATGTGAGTATGCCCAAGAACAACCAAAATGCGGTTTCATTATCTGCCCCCGGAATGCCACCAACATTAATCCCGAGCAGCCCTGTCAAGAAACCTAGCGGCAGGAAGATCAAAGAGATTATTGAGAGAATATACATGTTGCGATCCGTACGCGCGGAAAGATGCGTGCTTAATTCTTCGGTCGCGATTAAGCTGCGCTCCTTAAATGAATCGAGATCCGCAATATAGCGTGTTAACAAATCAAGACTTTCTTGCAAATTTCGGCGGTTAAGTTCACTCATCCACCCTAATTCACTACGTCTCAGTTGCATGATCATTTCACGCTGCGGGGTCAAATAACGCCGAAGTGTAATACATTGTTTGCGGCTTGTTGTAATACGCGCACGGATCGACTTCGCAGGACTATCAATCAATTGCTGCTCAATATCATCAAGCATATCATCAAGCCGCGCCCACACAGGCGCCATACGTTCAAGCAAACGACCAAGCAGGATCGCAATAAAATCACCTGAATTACGCGGCCCTTTATTTTCAAGCAGGCGCTGCTGAATATCCGTCACGGTGCGCAATTCACGGCGCTGCAAGCTGACAATACGCTCTTCATCAATCCAAAGGCGCAAGGACACCATGTCTTCAGGCGATGCGTTTTCATTTAAATTCACACCGCGTAAGAACATTAAATAGCCTGAGCCATGTTCGATTAAACGCGGCGTTGTTTCATCCGCCAATAACGCATCTAAGATAATGTCATCCAAATATGGCACATGGGTATGCAGCCATTCGCGCGTATCTTCATGCGTTGCATCCAAATGCACCCAAGCGAGCTTTGCTTCTTTCAAAGCCTCCGCAATGCCTTCATTTTCAACAATTGGCTGACCGCCGCCACGACCGTCAAAAGCAACAGCAAATTTAATATGATGATTTTCTACCAAAACAAATAACCTAAAAATGAAAATATAATGATTTATTACTGCATATAGTTTAGCATAGAAAAACTTTAACACGAAGTTGATTGGTGATTTATGTCGCGTTTATATAAATGGATTTTCCGCCCAAGCGGCGCACAAGCGAAATGGCTAACCCTACTCATGCTCGCCCTTATTGTTGGCATGGGTACAGCTGGCTATTTTGATACCATCAAAGCCTTCCTCGACACACCGCAATTCACCTATAAAATCGGCGAATATCAAGTCAGCGCCTATGGCGTTATGCGTGCAGTTCTAATTTTGATGTTTATCTTCTGGTCCACCGCGATGCTGACCGACTTAATTGATAAACGCGTCAATAAATTGAAAAAAGTTAAAAAGGCGAACAAAGTTCTGATCGTTAAAATCGTCCATATTGGCCTCTATCTCCTTGCAGGTCTTATCGCCCTTGATATTATCGGCATAGACCTAACCACCCTTACGGTCTTTAGCGGCGCACTGGGTATCGGTCTTGGTTTTGGCCTACAGAAAATTGCCTCTAACTTCATCAGCGGCTTGATTTTGACCTTCGAACGTTCTGTTGAAACTGACGACATGGTCGAGTTAACAGACGGCACTGTGGGCAATATTCGCAAAACGAGCGCACGCTACACATTGATTGAAACCTTTGATGGCAAAGAAATTCTTGTCCCGAATGAAGACTTAATCACCAGCCGCGTGACCAACTGGACATTCTCCAACAAACGTGGGCGCATTGAAATAGCCCTCGGCGTATCTTATAAAGCCGACATTGAAAAAGCACAGGCGCTTATTTTAGAAGCTGCGGTGAGTCACCCACGCTGCCTAAAAGACCCTGAGCCCAAATGTTACCTCCGTAATTTCGGCGATAGCTCCGTTGATTTCATCCTACATTTCTGGATTGATGACGTTGCATCAGGGCGCTGGCAGCCACAAAGCGAAGTAATGTTCGCCATCTGGCATGCCTTCAAAAAGAATGATATTGAAATCCCATTCCCGCAGCGCGATGTCCATATATATCAAGACTTAGCGCAATAAGCCTTACGCTGCGCCTGCGCAGCAGGCCTTACGATTCTTAACAAAGAATTCAAGGCCGTTTTGCGCCGTCAGCAATGCCTTGTCTTGCCCTGATACATCAACCGTATCAAAAACGCCGCGTTCTGGCTGATATTCATATAATTCGCCTTTGATCATATCAAAGCACCAACCATGAATTTTCAGGCTCTTATCTTCACAGCGGCTCTTAATCCATGGGAAAGAAAGCAAGTTCTGCAGTGAGACAATTACCGCCGCCTGTTCAAGCGTGCTGATTTTATAAGCCTCATCAGCATCACCCATTTGATCTTCGATCATATCTTTCGCATGACGCGCGATGCCGAGCCATTTGTCCAAGAATTCAAAATCTTGCTCACTATCGACTTGGAAATTACCCGTCGCCAAGGCATTAATACCGCCGCAGCCCGCATGACCAAGCACCACAATATGCTTCACCCCCAAGGCGCGCACCGCATATTCAATAGCCGCACTCACACCATGCAGATGCGCATGTTCACCATATGGCGGCACAAGCGCCGCAACGTTGCGAATAGCGAAAAACTGACCTAAGTCACTATAAGTAAGAAGCGCAGGATCAATACGTGAATCTGAACAAGCAATAACCAATGTTTCTGGACGCTGCCCTTCGGCAACCAGTTTCTGATATGCTTCATTCACATCTTGACCATAAAAGTCACGTTTGAATGCATCGAAACCATTGATCAATTTTCTGTAGCTCATTTAACTCTACTTTCCTACTTTTTATATTTTTTATTAAAAACATAATAAAGTAGATCAGTAAAAGCACAAGCCTTAAAGCGCATTCACATCGCGGCAGAAATCATCAATATTTTCACGCAGCACGCCTGTATTTTTCTCAAGCGCACCTGAGTGACCAAGCACCTTTTCAGCAACGCCACGCACCTGTGAGATGGCTTCCATCACTTCACTCATATTCCGCGATATATCACTCACCCCATCCGCTGCGGACTGCATATTGTGTGAAATATCACTCGTGACACTGGATTGCTCTTCAATCGCCGAGGCCACAGATGATGAATAGTGATTCACTTCATCAATCGCTTGACGGATAGCACTAATCGCCGAAGTTACCGACCTTGAAATATCCTGAATCTCACGGATATTCTGCGCGATACTTTCCGTCGCCTGCGCCGTTTGGTTAGCAAGGGACTTCACCTCACTCGCCACAACCGCAAAGCCTTTACCCGCCTCACCTGCACGCGCCGCTTCGATGGTGGCATTCAAGGCAAGTAGGTTGGTCTGCTCAGCGATATCCTGAATCAGATTCACAATATCACCAATCTGATCCGCTGATTTAGCCAGCTTATCGGTTTCATCATTCGCATATTGGGTTTTATCAACGGCGGTAGAAATCACATTTTGTGTATTATTAACCTGCGATGAAATTTCACGGATCGATGCCGACATTTCCTGCACGGCCGCCGCAACCGTTTGTACGCTCGACATAGCAACGCCAGATGCCTGCTCGACATTCGCCGTTGTGCGCTCCGATGAATCAACCGACCCACCTAGACTGCGTGATGCTTCTTGCATCTGCGCTGAAGTTTGCGCAAAAATACCGACCAATTCAGTAACCTGAACCTCAAATTGCTTCACAATCTCATTCAGATGATTAGCGCGGGCAATCTCTTTTTCTTGCTGCTCATTTTGCTGTTCTTGTAATTCTTGGCTTTTTAATAAACCTTGCTGGAAGACCTCAACGGCGCGCGCAAGGGCGCCCACTTCATCTTGACGATCGGTATTTTGCACTTGAACGCTCAAATCACCACTCGCGAGCGTTTCCGTCACCGTAGTTAAGCCCATTAAAGGGCGCGCAATGGCGCGCGTCACAACAACGCATATAAACAATGTCAATAAAATCGCCACCGCATTTGTACCAAGAACTGTTCTTAAGCTGCTATTCAATGTACCCGTTAGCGCATCAATCATTTGCGCTGTAACGACTTTTTCATGCTCTATCATTTTCACAACATAGGCGTTTGCAGCATCAAATTTATCAAATGTATCATTAAGGGTCAGAATTGCGGTTTCCGCATCAATCATAATCATATCTGATGTCGAACTTAAAGACTCCAAATAAGTCTGACTTAAAGAGAGCAGCTCGGCCAGAGCCTCTTCCTCTAAACCACTTAACAACAAAGCCTCTTTCTGTTCGGCAATCGTTGATTCAATGTCCCTGATCAACTTTTTCGATAGCTCAATTTGCTCTGAGACTTTTTCATCTTCGACATAGCCCATTTTCCACGACAATGCCTGCAACAAAGCCGCCTTGGAATAAACGAGATTACGGCTTGCCTCTTCCAATTGCGCTAATGTTTGCTCCGCCTGGCTCGATTTTTCTAAACTGATCATTGTCGCCTGATGTGCGCGCCAGAACATTAATCCAATCACAACAAAGGCCAAAATTGTAATTACCGGAATAACCGATATCTTTTTACCTAAACTAAAATTGGCAAAAATCTGCTTAATTTTTTTCATAACTACACCCATGCACAATAAAGCAAAAAAACGGAGCAGCCTTTATTCAGAAAGGCACGCCCCGTTTAAAAAAATTCCTAGTTATTCTTGATAATATGCGCCTACGCCCAAAATAAAGCCATCAACATTGATGATATAGCTTTTCTTCGGCAAGATTTTCTTTGTCACTGGATGTGGCCATTTATATGGCACCCAAGCTTCACCTTCAACTTCAGTGAATAATTTGATCAAAGGCGTGCCCTCAACATCTTTCAGCGCGATCATATTTTTACCGACCAAAGCTGGCTTGATCGGATGCGCAAGAAACACGCCTTCTTTATCAACAACAAAGACATATAGGTCATTCTCGATAAATTCAGATTCAGCCTTGTTAAATTCAATAGCCGCGGCTTCAGGACCATGTTCACGTACATAAGCCGCTGCTTTTTCAGCCATGGCTTGCGCTTGTTCTGGCGTTGAATCTTCTGCACGCGCCGGCGTAATCGCCAAACACACGAAAGCCAACATAATTGTAAACATACGGATAGATTTGACAAAATGCGTCATAAAAAACTCCAATAAAAACAGTAATAAGGATTAAGAAATTAGATTAAGCTAATTTAATTAAAATTCGATTAATCGAAATAAGTAAAGCGCCCCCGCCAAAGGCAAAGACGCTTTACATTAGCATGTTCTGCAATGAATAACTAGATTCAAGGTGTGTTTTTTGGCCCTGGGCGCTGCTGCACCACATATTGTGGCAAATTGCTGATAAACACAGTCGGCAATGCCCCATGTAGACCAAATTGGACCGTTACTTTTGGCTTATCACCTACGGTGAACTTATGGCCTGTTTGGGTATTAATCAGCGATTGGCTCTGACGGTCATGCTGATACGCACCTTTTGGTAATTCATCAACACTTAGCGATGTAAAATAATTACAATCGCCAATTTTCAGACGCAATTCATTTTGGTTAACACTCAAAATTTCAGCTTCTAATTCTTGGCCTTGTTTATCATGCAAGAAACGCATGACATAGCGTTTCCGTGCTTCGCGGCCTGCTGCATCATTCAGACGCTCCATATCCGCGCAATGCTCCATATCCGTTTCGGCGGTCTCCGCATCCAATGCATAGCCTGACTTCAGGTTAAAGGCCGCTTTCAAGTTACGATGCGTCATCAAATCTGGGTAACGACGAATAGGCGATGTGAAATGGCTATATTCAGGCAATGCCAAACAGAAGTGACCAATATTATTGGCACTATATGTCGCGCGCATCTGCATACGCAAAATCAAGCCCTTCGCATAATCAGGGTCTTTTGAACTTTTTGCTTCACCAAGCAAATTCACAAAATCACCTTGTGTCAGCTGCATGCCTTCACGCAAACGACGCGCTGAATTGACGCCAAGCTTCGCTAAAATGCGCGCTGTGTAATTTTTCTTTACTTCTGGCTGATCTTGAACGCGATATGCGCCCGCGGCGCAATTATTGGTTTGATCTTTACCCGCGCTAATATTCGCGCTGATCATTGCTTCCTCAATCAATGTACGGGCATCATCGCCTTTGATAATTGAGAATTGTGGTGTTTTCCCTTGGTTACGGTCAACATGCACACCAAGCTCTGACGTATCAAATTCAATCGCTTTACGCTTTTTGCGGTCAATCTTACAAGATTTAGACACGTTATGAAGCGGTTCAAGCAATGTGCTCAAAATTGGCTGAGTTTGCGCATCTGGACGGCCTTCTAAAGCATCAAGCACTTGATTATAGGTCAAACGTGCCTGTGATTTAATCACGCCTGTGCAGAATTGATAATTTAGAACCTTACCTTCAGCGCTGATTTTCATTTTATAGGCTGACACCGCGCGATATTCATTTGGCTTTAATGAACATAGGCCATTTGATAATTCTTCTGGCAGCATTGGGACAACTTTACCAGGTAGATAAACCGTCGCGCCGCGGCGCTTCGCTTCTTTATCCAAGGCTGAGCCCTTTTGCACATAATGCGATACATCAGCAATCGCCACCCAAAGCACGTGGCCGCCTTTATTAGCGCCATCTGTATCAGGATAAGCATAAACCGCGTCGTCAAAGTCGCGCGCATCTTCACCATCAATCGTAATAAACGGCAAATTGGTTAAGTCTTGGCGCTCTGGGTCATTCAATAGAACTTTTGGATCCGGCTCACGCGCAACAATATCACGCACTTCATCAAGAACAGCCTGCGGGAAATCTTCTGTGATATTCATTTCACGCAATACATCGCCATCGATATCGTTACTTAAATAATCACCAATCGCATTCTGCTGAAAGATAGGTGACAAATTCTTTTGATGACGTGATGGTTTACCCCGACCCTTGGTGTTCTTACGACCCATAGATGCGCCTTCCTCTGATAATATGTTATGTATAAGAAAGCACACTTGCATTTTTTATATGGCAAATGCAAGCTAAATTTATGATTTAGCCAGTAACAAGCTGTATAAGTTAGAATTTTTTTGTGTTGCGCTGCGATGGTTTACGCAGCAACATCAAACCCATTGCCGCCGCAATAAAAATCCATAATGAATAGCCAAGCGCATAATCAAACACCGTTAAACTATAGCTTGGCAGCTGTTCAGGCAGCAAGCCCGCCTTTTGTGCATGGGCGATCTTTTCAGGACCTGGCATTGGGAAGTAACCTTCCGAGCGACCTTGTACACCAATCACATAACCCTTATCCGTAATGCGAACGCCTAAGCCGAAAAACTGCGTCTCAACCAAATGACCCAAATAAAGTGCCTCACCCGCAGGGCCTTGCAGCTTCACATCCTTAATTTTAACGACGCGCTCATCCTTGCCAAAACGCAAAGAGCCCGCCTGCGCAGATGGCACAGCCGTAAAAGTGAAAATAGATAAACATATGAATAAAAAAAGAAACTTCACCACAAACCCCCATTTGCTTTGATAAAGCTATACCATTTAGTGTTGCATATTTTTATATGAAACACAACCTCACGCCATGGCGTTTCGGATATGATCTAAAAAATGTGCGCGAATTAGGTTAGGGTCAAGCATGCCTGCATCGCGGATCCATTCTGGATGCCACTGCACCCCAAACACATAACAGTTTGGTCGATCCAGCCAAACGGATTCAATTACATCATCCTCAACGGCGCGTGCCTGTACAATTAAATCTGCGCCCAAATCTTTGATCGCCTGATGATGGATTGTATTAATGCGATCTTTTAGATTGTCTCTATAAATATTTGATAGAACAGTATTTTCAACCAATTCAACATGATGTTCCAACGCATCATAAACAACACCATCACGGTGAATAATTGCGCCTTCACGCTGCGTATGGGTGTCTTGATAAAGCGTGCCGCCGAGGGCAACGTTTATTAATTGATGGCCGCGACAAATCCCCAAAATTGGCAAGTTTTTCTTCATCGCCGCATTAAACAAGGCAATTTCATATGCATCGCGCTTGGCATCGCCTGACCATTCAGGACGCAAAGGTTCTTCACCATATGTGCGCGGACAAACATCCGCCCCGCCGCTAAACACCACGCCATCAAACGCATCCAGATAATCATCCAAATCGACATCATCCGGTAATGGTGGAATAAGCGAAGGAATAGCGCCGCCCGCAACCAACCATTGCTGCAATTCGACTTCCGCATACATTAAGGTTTTAGGCGGATAAGCCGCGCGTGCCGTATCCGGATAAAAGAAATTAGCCGATACGGCAATACGCGGTTTACGCATGATATATATGTCTCCTTAAGCCGCTTGACGCGCTTGGTCTAGCTGACCATGCACGGCCTGAACGAATAAATCTGCATATTCATCAGCGCTTAGTGCAATTGGATTACCGCCCGCTGATGGGTCATTAACCGATAACACACCGATTTTTGCAGCATCTTTATCATCCATGCCGATTTCAGCCAATGTGTGCGGCACGCCAAGTTCAGCGCGCAACTCAATGATCCAGTTATAAACCGCATCAAAACCATTTGCACCCTCAAGCCCCATGAAACGCGCCAAAAGTTCCATACGCGCAGCAATGGCGCTGCGGTTTTTAACCATGACATATGGCAGCAAAATCGCATTCAAAAGACCATGATGTTTATCATATAGACCGCCCAATGAATGCGCGAGCGCATGAACGCCGCCTAAACCTTTTTGGAACGCGGTCGCCCCCATTGAAGACGCGACCAGCATATGGCTGCGTGCCTCAATATCTGCGCCGTTTTTATAGGCAGTGACCAAGTTTTCTTTGATCAAGCGCATGCCTTCTAATGCCACGCCATCCGCCATTGGGTGATACCCCGGCGCACAATAGGCTTCAAAACAGTGGACAAAAGCATCAATGCCCGTTGCCGCCGTTAAATGCGCTGGCAAACCTATCGTCAATTCAGGGTCAGCAATGACCACAGCTGGCAACATTTTTGGATGGAAAATAATTTTCTTCTCATGCGTATCTGCATTTGAAATCACACTCGCGCGGCCGACTTCTGAACCTGTGCCTGCTGTTGTTGGCACAGCCACGATTGGCGCTACGCCCGCGACATTCACGCGTAGCCAATTATCACCAATATCTTCAAAATCCCATAATGGACGATCTTGACCAACCATCAAGGCTACAGCTTTCGCTGCGTCAATACCGCTGCCGCCGCCAAACGCAATAACGCCGTCATAGCCGCCATCTTTATAAGCCGCGACGCCCGCCATAACGTTTTCGCCCGTTGGGTTACCTTTAACGCCCGCGAATAGCCCCGCAGGCATATTTGCCGCCGCCATGATCTCAAGGCTTTTGGCAACAATGGCGCTGTCTTTCAAACCTTCATCGGTAATCAATAGCGGTTTTGTCATACCTAATGCCGCACATTTTTCGGGCAATTTCGCCAAAACACCTGCGCCAAACACCATTTGAGTTGGATAATTCCAGTTACCTGATAATGTCATGCTTAAATCTCCTTCACATGATAGCTTTTTGGACGTGTGAGCGATTCAAAACCCATTGCGGATAATGTGCAGCCACGACCTGAATTTTTAATACCTGTCCATGCCAAAGCTGGGTCAAGATAATCACAGCGATTGACAAAAACTGTGCCTGTTTCAACTTGGTCAGCCAAAACAGCCGCCGCATCATAATCCTTCGTCCAGATCGATGCTGTTAGGCCGTAAGCACTGTCATTCATCAACGCGATGGCTTCTGCATCATCCTTAACCTTCATAATGCCGACAACAGGGCCAAAGTTTTCTTCGCTCATCACGCTCATGCTATGGTCAACATCGACCAAGACTTGCGGCGCTAAATAAGCTGTACCCGCTTTGCTTTCTGGGAAAAGTGCTTCATCGACCATAGCGCGCGCACCTTGTGCAACGGCCTTGGCAATTTCACCGCGGACAAAATCCGCGGCTTCTTTGCGCACCATTGGGCCCAAATTCACTTGTGCATCAAGCGGGTTTCCCAATTTATATTGCTTGGTCAATTCAACAAATTTGCTGACAAAGGCATCATAAAGCGATTCATGAACATAAATACGCTCAATCCCGCAGCATGACTGTCCTGAATTGAAGAAGGCCCCATCCACCAGATTTTCAACTGCATTATCCAAATCCGCATCAGCGCGCACATAAGCAGGGTCTTTACCGCCAAGCTCTAGCCCTGCGCTAATGAATTTACCGCTAATTGCGTTTTGAATGGCATGGCCGCCTTGCACTGAGCCTGTGAAATTCACAAAATCAACACGTGGGTCAGCAACCAAAGCCGCTGTATCCTCATGCGACAAATCCAATGTTTGGAACAAGCCTTCTGGCAATTCAGCCGCCGCGAACGCCGCCGCGTAACGATCCGCCACTAATGGGGTTTGATGTGAATGTTTAAGCACAACCGCATTACCCGCCAACAGCGCAGGGAAAATCCCGTTGACCGATGTCAAATAAGGGTAATTCCATGGCGCAACGATGGCTACAACGCCGACAGGTACACGTTTAATATAGCGTGTGAAACCATCTTTCTGTTCTGGCACAACATTCGCCAATGCACTTGGCGCGATTTGCATCATGTAACGCGCGCGCTCCTCTAAACCGCGTAATTCACCTGCTGATTGCGAAATCGGGCGGCCCATTTGCTGCGTAATTTCGCGGGCGATAGCGTCTTTTTCGGCCAATAAAGCTTCTAAAGCTTTTTCAAGATAAGCAATGCGCTGTTCTAAAGGCACGGCCTGCCATTTACGCTGCGCTACTTTCGCCGCGGCGAGCGCCATATCGATATCACCCATATCATCCAATGTGCGTTCAGTATACACACCGCCATCAATCGGTGAAATTGTGCAAACAACGGATTTCTTTGCCAATTGGTTTAAGACTTGCCCCATAATATAGGCCCTTTCTTTGGTTTATATAATTTCAAAATAACGGGCGAGTTCCCAATCGGTAATCGCTTTACGGAATTCACGCTCTTCCCATTCACGCGACTGCGCATAATGTTCAACAAATGCATCGCCAAACAAGCTGCGCGCCGCTTCTGAATTTCTCAGGCGGCCTGCCGCTTCAAATAAGGTTGCAGGCAGCGCCAAAGCAGGATCTGTTGGCACATCATAAGCATTGCCATCAATCGGGCTGGTTGGCTCAATCTGATGTTCAATCCCCCAAAGACCTGAACCAATCGCGGCCGCTAAAGCGATATATGGGTTAATGTCAGCGGCGCTGATGCGATATTCAACGCGCTGTCCTTTCTCACCCGCAGGAATCGCGCGCAATGCACATGTGCGGTTTTCAACGCCCCAAGTCGCCGCAGTTGGCGCCCAGAAGCCCGGTACAAGGCGGCTATAGCTGTTCACAGTAGACGCCACCATCGCCAGAATTTCAGGCATTAATTTCTGCTGCCCGCCAATAAACCAGCGCATTTCATCAGACATATCCATGGATTTTTGATCATCATAGAATACGGCACGTCCAGTTTTCTTATCCTTAAACGAAATATGCATATGGCCTGATTGACCCGGCCAATCATTTGACCATCTTGCCATGAATGTCGCCATCAAACCCTGACGCTGCGCCATGACTTTAGCGAATGTTTTGAACAAGGCCGCACGGTCCGCCGATTCAAGCGCTTCATCATAAAGCAACGCACCTTCAATCACCCCTGGGCCTGTTTCTGTATGCAAGCCTTCTAATGGAAAGCGCATCGCATCACAAAGCCCCAATAACTCATGATAATATTCAGAATGCACAGAATTACGTAGCACCGAATAACCGTAATAACCTGGGGTCATATTGGTTAGATTCTGATAGTTTTTCTCACGCACACTACGCGGTGTTTCTTCAAAAACGAAAAACTCAAATTCACACGCAGCTTGCGCAATATAACCCATCTCAGATGCCTTATCGAGCACACGGCGCAATACACCGCGCGGGCAAATTTGTTCTGCCGTGCCCGTAAATTCACCAATCACCAACAGCGAATTTTCTTCATAAGGCAAAACGCGTGCGGTTTCAGGCAAAAGGCGCACATGCGCATCTGGATAAGCTGTGTGCCAGCCTGTGAATTTCGCACTATCATAAAGCTGATCATTAGAATCCCAACCAAGCACCACATCACAGAAGGCAAAGCCACCTTTTAAGGCGCTGACGAATTTTTCACGCTTCAAATATTTACCGCGCAAAATGCCGTCGACATCAAAAACACCGACCTTAACATAGTCGATGCCAAGATCTTCGAGTCCTTTGCCAATTAATTTGGGTTCGTTGGTTGAAAAGAGTGCGGTAATTTCCTCGCCGCGCTCCTTAAAATTGATGCCATTGTCTTGATCATACGCAATATCCGCATAAGCGCGCGGTTGAGCACTTGAAATCCCCATAATTCAATATCCCTGTTTCACTATATTTATTATTATGGCGATATATTACGATGAATTTTTCAATGATCAATAGAAATTCTTATTTCATCCGCGCTTATTCTTCATCTGTTTTGCGGCGGCCAACATTTTTACCTTGCTGACGCGGGTCAAGCTCAACAACACCAATACTTGCACTGGTTTTTGGCACAATTACAAATGGGTCGCTTGTTTCTTTCGGAATCTTTCGGCCCGCCGCAATACGCATTAGGGCAAAGATAAACACAATGAAGTTAATCGTGAACATATATTGGAACAAACCGCTATTGCCCATTAACCCCATCATATTAGATGCCAATATTGGCCCAACAATCGCGCCGCATGCGTGGAAGATGATCAAACCGCTGCTCGCCTTTACAACTTGCTTTGGTTTCAAGAAGTCGTTGGCAAGGGAAATAAATAAGGAATAAAGCGTATATGCAAAGCCGCCCTGTAAAAACGCCAACGCCATAAGCCCATAGCTAAGATCCGTGACATGATCGCTGACAAAGAAAGCAAAAGTAAAGGTCACGAGCGTCATCGCAAACAGCACGGTTGCAATCACTTTACGGCGGTCAAAACGGTCAGAACATATACCAATCGGCCATTGGAACACCAAGCCACCGAAGAAGGTAAGAGAGATTAATGTCGCAACATCATGCGCTGGCAGGCCGATTTTGGTGAAATACACACCCGCCAAACCCCAGAATGCGCCAGAACTTAACCCCACAGACAAACAGCCAATCGTTGCCAATGGCGATATTTTAAACAGCTCCTTAAATCCCAAATGTTCAGAATGCATTACTTCGGGCGGCTTAGCTTTGGTTAAGCTGAGTGGTACAAGTGAAAGCGAAATCAACACCGACACAACGGCGAATAACACATATTCCGTAGGCTCCGCCATAAAGACAAACATCTGCCCAAGCGACAAAGACAAGAAGTTTACGGTCATATAGGTCGAAAGAATACGCCCACGTATACGTTTTGTTGCTAAACCGTTTAACCAGCTTTCAACCACCATAAACAATGCCGTGACACAAAAACCATAGGTTAAACGCAGCAAAATCCAGCTAATTTCATTGATATACATGACGTGCAAAAGTGAAATAGCCGAGGCCACAGACGCAAAGGCAGCAAATGCACGAATTTGCCCAATAATCGGGATGATACGCGCACAGTAAAGCGCGCCTAAAACCGACCCGACAAAATAGGCTGACGTCATAACACCCATCACCCAATCAGGATAATTTTCAAGCGTCGCACGCATCGACAAAACGGTGTTATTGAGGCCATGCCCAAGGCAAAGAATAGCCACACTAATCAATAATGCCGAAATAGAATAAATGGTTGATAACATCAACGACCCCTTATGCGCCAGAAATACCCCTTAGTATTGGTCTTAGCAAAAGATATAGCGCTGCACAACCCCCTGATCGTGCAGCGCAGCTATGAATTTTGTTGAGTAGTGCACAGGCCTAATGCATCGCGTCTTTACTCGGCCCTAAATCTTTGCTAACACATATGTAATTATATAAAAACAAGAGTAGCTTAACGTATCTGCGTAATAAGCGCCGTACACAGGGAGATCTGACATGTCACGTAAAAAGGCCAATGCCGCGTGGGCAAATAAAGACACACTTTCATCCGCCTACCCGCAAGGCGTCAGCTGGGATATTGATATCCCACATATCAATTTGCTGACATTACTTGATCAGACCATCGTGCGTTTCTCACGCCGCCCTGCGATTGATTTTATGGACAAAAAAATCACCTATGAAGAATTCGGCCAAATGGTCAATCAAGCGGCCAAAGGCCTGCAAGATATGGGCGTTCGCCCAGGTCACAAAGTTGGCCTTTATATGCCTAACACGCCTTACTATCCAATCATGTTCTTTGCTGCTTTACGTGCAGGCGCTACAATCGTCAATTTCAGCCCGCTTTACACACAATCTGAATTAGAAAATCAGTGTAAAGACAGTGGCACAGATGTAATGATCACCACTGAATTAAGCGAATTCTATGATAAAACCGTCAAGCTCCGCGAAGATGGTTTTGTGAATCAAGTTGTACAATGTCCAATTTATGATATGTTGCCAACGGTCAAAAGCTATGCCTATCGCTTCCTGAAACGCAACGAAATTACAAACCCAATTAAAAGCGATTCTGCGCGCGGCCTGAACAACACCCGCCGCTTTGTGACATTCGAAGAATTAACGCATAATGCAGGGAACTATACCGCCTTAAACATCGATCCTGATCAACCAGCTGTCTTCCAATATACAGGCGGGACAACAGGTGTACCCAAAGGCGCAATGCTGTCGCATTTCAACCTTGTGGCCAATACGTACCAAATTCAAGAATATTTCGGCACAAATCCAAAACGCCAAAAACCATATGAAGCGCTGCATGAAGGCCGCGAAAAAGTCTTGGCGGCCATCCCGTATTTCCATGTCTTTGGCATGATGGTCGCTATGATTGGCAGCATGAAACTGGGCGGGGAGCTTATCATTATGCCGAACCCACGCGACACCAAAGAATTGCTCAAAACCATTGAGAAAAAACAACCGACCCTCTTCCCTGCTGTTCCGCGTTTACTACAATCCATCACTGAATATCCAAAAGTTAAACATTACGACCTCACCAGCCTAGAAAACGTTATTTCTGGTGGCGCGGCCTTACCTGATAATGTGAAACAAGCTTTTGAAAATGCAGTCGGTAAGAAGAATATTATCATTCAAGGTTACGGCTTATCAGAAACATCCCCTGTTGCTGCCAGTAACCCGCCAGAAGGTAAACCGAATTTAAGTGAAACTGTCGGCATGCCTTATCCGAAAACTGAAATCAAAATTGTTGATCCTGACGATTCATCAAAAGTGAAAGAAATTGGCGAAGTCGGCGAAATTTGTATCCGCGGGCCACAGGTCATGCTTGGCTATCACAACAAAGCCGACGAAACTGCCAAAGTGCTGACCAAAGATGGCTGGTATCTAACAGGCGATCTTGGGTTTTTAGATGACAAAATGTATTTGAAAATCGTTGACCGTAAAAAACGCATGATTATCGTTAACGGCCACAATGCCTATCCAAGCCAAATTGAAAGCGAACTTTGCAAACACCCAAGCATCGCGGAAGCCGTCGTAATCGGCGTACCTGACGAACGCTCTGGTGAAGCCGCAAAAGCCTTTGTTCGTTTCCGTCCAGACCTTCCAAAAGATGAACGTCCGGATGCAGATTATTTACGCGCCTTTTTGAGCCGCTCGCTCAACAAGCTTGATATTCCAAAAACTTTTGAAGTCCGCGAAGAAGAATTGCCAAAGACAAGCATCGGCAAACCAGACTTCAAAGCCTTGGAAGAAGAAGAGCGTATTAAACGGGAAAACCAAGCTCGCCAGCAAAATAATAAGCCGGGCACCCCTTCCCCATAAGGAATTTTGAACAATATTATTAATACATTAGTGTGGAGAAATATAATGACAAATAGAGCCGTAATCGTAGACTATGCACGTAGCGCCTTTGCTAAGGCCTCAACACCGAAAAAGCCAGGTAAACTTTCTGACGTTGACCCGTTGGACTTGGTTGTTCCGGTCATCAACCAACTGGTTGAGCGCAGCGGCGTTGATGTGAAGCACGTAAAGAAAATCTTGATGGGCAGCGTCCACCAAGAAGCGCAGCAAGGCCTAAACATCGCGCGTCTAGCTGTTCTACACAAAGACTGTAAATTAGACAACGACATCACAGGCGGCACAACCGTTGACCGTTTCTGCGGCTCATCACTTGAAACCATCGCTATGGCGGATGCCTTCCTTGCCCGCAACCCTGATGAAGTGTACATCTGTGCAGGCGTACAAAGCATGAGCGCCATCCCAATGGGCGGTTTGAACCCAATGATGAACCAAAATGTTGCCGAAGGTAACGCCGCGGGCTTCATGAATATGGGCATCACAGCTGAAAATCTTGCAAAACTCTATGGCATTTCTCGTGAAGATCAAGATGCATTCTCTGTCGCGTCAAACCACAAAGTGGTTGCGGCACAAGAAAAAGGCCATTTCAAAAATGAAATCGTTGAAATCAATGGCGTCAGCGCTGATGACGGCGCTCGTGCCGATAGCTCACTTGAAAGCCTTGGCAGCCTCCGCACAGTATTTAAAGACGTCAAAGAAGGCGGCACAGTTACAGCGGGTAATGCATCACAAGTTACAGACGGCGCATCAGCCGTTATGGTGACATCTGAAGCTTTCGCACAAGCAAATAACCTGCCTGTTAAAGCGGTTATTCTTGGTTATGGTGAAGCCTCACTTAAGCCAGAAGTTATGGGCCTTGGCCCAGTTGATGCCTCAAAAGAAGCATTATCACGCGCGGGTTTGACGATGGCGGATATCGACATTGTTGAGCTTAACGAAGCCTTTGCCGCACAATCAATTGCGGTACTTAAAGAATTTGAAAAACAAGGCCACAAAATTGACCCTGAAAAAGTCAACCTAGATGGCGGCGCGATTGCCATGGGTCATCCACTTGGTGCATCTGGCGCTCGTATCGTTGGTCACTTGGCTGAAGTTCTTCAACGCGAAAACAAACGCTACGGCCTTGCGACCATGTGTATTGGCGGCGGTCAAGGCGTTGCAATGGTGATTGAAAACCCAGCAGCCGCACCAAAACCTGCTGTTTAATCGAACTGAAACAACAAAATTAAGGGAGATTAAACATGACCAAGGAAATTAAAAAAGTTGCTGTCATTGGGGCGGGCGCCATGGGCCGCGGTATTGCGGCGCAAGCGGCAAATGCAGGCTATGAAGTTGTCTTGCTTGACCTTGACCCAGACCAGCCACAAAAATCCATCGATTTTATGCTCAAAGCCAAACCAGGCCCAGATGCAGGTTTCATGGATGCACGCAACGCTAAACGCATTAAAACAGGCGGCACATTAACAGATATGCACCTGATCGAAGGCGCAGATTTAGTGATTGAAGCAATTGTTGAACGCGTTGACGTGAAGCAAGCGGCCTATAAAGAAGCCGTCAAATATGCATCACCTGATGCGATTATCACATCCAACACATCAACCATCCAAATTCAGAAGTTGATGGAAGGTATGCCAGATGACATCAAGAAGCGCTTTATGAACACGCACTTCTTTAATCCACCACGCTTCATGCGTCTTTTGGAACTAATCGACGGCGTTGATACGGATCCCGAAGTTTACAAGCAAATGGAAGCGATTGGCGACCAAGGCCTTGGTAAAAAAGTGATCCGCTGTAAAGACACACCAGGCTTTATTGCCAACCGTATTGGTGGTTACGCGATTTACCGCGCAATTACTGAAGGCATCGCCCAAGGCAATAAAATCGAAGATATCGACGCGATTATGGGCCCAAGCTTTGGCTTTACCAATATGGGTCTGATGAAATTGTCTGACTTTGTCGGCATTGACATCATGCACCACGTTGGCCTGAACCTGAAAGACGGCCTAGCGGCAGATGATGACTTCCACAAAATCTACAAGCCTGAACTTGTGCAAAAGATGGTTGATAACAAATATCTTGGCAACAAGCTTAATGGCGGTTTCTACCGCGTTAAGAAGGATGAAGACGGTAACGTCATCAAAGACGCCAAAGGCAAGCCAGTCAAAGAAGCGCTTGACCTGCAAAGCGGTGAATATCGTGATGCAATCAAGAGCCGCTACTTCAAGAAAAACTTCCGCAAGGAAGCCGGCAGCTTTGCTAAATTCTTTAAACGTGATGATGAAGCCGCAAAATATTCATGGCCAGTTTTACGTGATGTTTTGGTTTATACGCTTAATAATGCAGAGCAAATGGCTTATGACATCCAGTCAATCGATGAAGCGATGCAGGCGGGTTATAACTGGAAATACGGCCCATTTGAGATGCTTGATGAATTCGGCGTTGAATGGTTCACCAATAAGTTGAAGGCTGAAGGTATTGCTGTGCCAGAGCTTCTCGCTAAAGCCAATAACCGTCCATTCTACCGCGTTGAAAATGGCGTGAAGAAAGTGATGAATTTCGCGGGCGAACATGTCGCCGTGAAACGCGAAGATGGCGTCATGAAGCTTGAAGACATCAAACGCGCCAATAAACCAATTTTGAGCAACGATTCTGCGTCGCTTTGGGATATTGGTGACGGCGTTGTTGCGGTTGAATTCCACACAGTCAAAGGTGCAAACGCGCTTGACCCTGCTGTTTTTGAAATCCTCAATGACAGTATTAAATTGGTCAATGACAGCAAGGGCAAATACAAAGCCATGGTTATTTATAACGAAGGCAAGCATTTCTCTGTTGGCGCGAATATCGGTTTGGTTGATTTATTTGCACAAGTGGCAAGCAAACTACCATTTGGCCTAGGCACAAAGAAACTCAACAAATTCGTTGATGACCTTGTTTACACAGGTCAGGCCGTATACAAAGCCTTGCGCGAAGCGCCATTCCCTGTCATCGGCGCGCCGAATGGCATGGCCCTTGGCGGTGGCTGCGAGATTCTTCTCCATTGTGACAGCATTCAATCTGGCCCAGAAGTTTATACAGGTTTGGTTGAAGCTGGCGTTGGCATCATCCCTGGTTGGGGTGGTTGTGCGCGCCACTTGGAACGCTCTCAAATTGCCTCAAAACGCTCTGGTCCAATGCAAGTCATGGCCAATTCAGCCATGGCGATTGCGCAGCCAATGCAGTCCATTTCAACATCAGGTCAAAATGCGATTTCAAAGCTTTGGTTTAACCGCGATACGCAAGTGTCAATGAACGCAGACCGTGTCCTTGCCGATGCAAAAGCACGTGCACTCAGCATGGCGGATGGTTATCAACCACCTGTTGAGCCTGTTTACCACTTGCCGGGTCTATCTGGTCAAGGCGGCCTAAACATGCAGGTTGATGCATTTTATCTTTATGGTGGCGACCCAAGCAAAACGGCCGTTAACCATATTGATGTGGGCGTCATGACATGTCTCGGTAAAGCGCTTAGCGGCGGTGATTACATCAAAGCTTCACAAGTGCGTGACCATATCGCGGGCGATGTTAAGGCTTATGAAGAGCTCATTGCCGCACGCCCAGACGGCAAGATAGCCGTGAATGCATCCATTCCATTAACTGAAGGTCGCATCCTTCAAATGGAGCGGGATAACTTCTTGACGCTATTTAATCGTCAGTCGACAAAGGCGCGCATGCATTATATGGTGGCGAAGAATAAGCCGCTACGTGAGGATTACCCAGAAAACCGTCCGACACCGAATGAAATTCGTGCCGAGATTAAATGGGTAGAAGCCATTCACCGTACGCCAGACGGCAAACCCCTTTCAGGCGCAGAAGAAAAACGCCTCAAAGAAATGTCTAAACTGGCACAGCGCACCATGTGGGGTTTGAAAAAACTCGGTATGGTCTAAAAGGATTACTAATCGTTGCTTGATTTCTTTTTAGGGCAAGTCATGCGGAGCAAAGCCTATAAACATAGGCGAGAGACAAATGACGCCGCAATAAAATGAAATAGAGTAATGAATGCGGGTGTAGCTCAGGGGTAGAGCATCAGCTTCCCAAGCTGAGGGTCGTGGGTTCGAAACCCATCACCCGCTCCAGTTTCAAAATAGCCTTGTTCACGCAAGGCTATTTTTTTATGCGAAACATAATTCGTTTACATTAGATTTTGGCGTAAAAACGGGCGCGGCTTTCTTCACCGCGTCTTTTCCTGTTAAACGGTCAATCAAGGCGCAAGCGGCTTGGGCATTGGCGGATAACATTAATGCCGAGGATGCCACCATCACCGTTTCAATGTTATACGCCAATATTTTAGTCTCCAAACCATTTTCGACCAATGAACGGCCGCTATCGACAATTTCAAAAATCGCATCGGCGCTGCCGTCACGAATTTCATCTTCTGTATCTCCATCACATTCAACGATCTCAACATTTGAAACGCCTTCCGCTGCAAGCCATGCACGCAGGCTATATGGGAAGGATGTCGCAATCGTCATCCCGTCAAGATCCTTCGCTTTTTGAATGTCTTGCTCAGGCTTAGCCGCAACGAACATACGGCACGCCGCACAGTTAAACGCCGCGACCGCAGATAATGGGAAGCTTCGTCCCTCAAATTGCGCTTTTGATTTTGCTTCAATAAATTTATCCGCGCCCATCACCGCCAAATCAGCTTTGCCGTCTTTTAATTTACGCAGCGCATCATCAGGTTTACGCTCTGCCGCCGACATCACCGCCATTTCACCGCGCCCATCAACACAAACCCCATAAGCATGACGTGGTTTCTCACGAATGAATTGGATATTCGCCTGCGCCATAATCGGCGCAAAAGCGTCTTTTAATCGTGTTTGCTTTGGTAAAATGACTGTTAAATCCTGCATAATACACCCCTTATGCTTTTGACTTTAATCGTTCAATAATGCGTAAATAACCTTTGTTATTTTCCTGCTGCAAGAAACGCGCAACCCGCCCAATCGTTGTCGTACTCGCCCCCGTCTTTGCACTAATATCACGGTATGACGCCTGCCCTTCATAAAGCATATTGGCAATCACCCAACGCTCCCGCATAGCGGTCAGCTCCGCCGGCGTACATAAATCCCCAAAGAATGCCGCACATTCTTCTTCACTCTCCAACGCCAAAATTGCTTCATATAAGTTCATGGTTTTTTCCGTGTGCCTCTGTTGTGTCAATGTATTAACACAGTAATACAATAAATTGCAAATAAAAAATGACCCTTTCGGGGAAAAGGGCCAAGTTATATATTAAGGGGGGGGTAGTTATTCGGTATTCAGAACTGTTCAAAGACTTAAAACAGATAAATTAAATGCTGCTGGATTTTTTATATATTCAACTGGCGCATTAACAAAATGCTCCAAATCTCTTCGATCTGTGCGCCAAATTTTACGAGGCATTTTTTCAGGGATTGTTGTAATCGAAAATCCACCGTGTTGCACATCGACGTAATAACGCAAAGCATGCTCACCATCGCGGATATAAGCCGCAAAATTTAATTCCACCATATTCGTGGATGGGTCTGCGTTAAATGCAGAAGATACAGCCAAATTTTTGTAATAAATGATCGCGCCTAAACAAATACGCATATATTGCTCTAGCAAATTTTCTATCGACATTTCTTCTGGCATGATTTCATCTCCCTGCATCTTGTACTCATGGTTTGATTATTACCCAAAAGGCGTAGCCATGCGTTGACTTTAGTCAATAGCATTTACTTACAACGAGATAGAGGAAAAGCAATCACACAGCCGTGTGCAACGAGGACGACAAGCTTAGTAGCAGCCTGTGTCACATTTTTTGAAATCGATATAGAAACGATAGAAATCTTTGCCATTTGGCGTCAGCATCATTTTTTGGTCAATGATAATTTTTTGTGCCGCATTAATCGTCAGTGACACGCCATTCGCGCCAAGTTTTTCAACTTTAAAGTCTTTAATGATATGCGGTTTGCTGTTGATCCAGTTTTGCATTGCCTGCCAATCAACATCTTGAATTTCTAGTGTGACCTGCTTGCGGTCAGATTGTTCCCACGTGCGGATAGCCGTCGGCGCGGAGAGATCCAGAACAACACGAAGTTTATCTGAATACTCCCCGATCCGAACTTGGCTAACGCGGGCACCGGATGTGCCCTTGTAGGAAGGAATGGTTTGGATACCGGATGTATCCTTACCGATAGTAGAGACGGCTTGAACACCGGATGTGTTCTCACCATTAGTGACTAGAGCCGACTTTTGCACCCCAGCAATAGACATATCCTCATCATGGCAAATTTGGGTTATTCCGCCATCTGAGTTGGATATATCGCATGCTGCTTCCGCAGTCTGCTCTAAAGTTTGAAGGTCTATCCCAAACTGGAATAGTTCTTCGGAAGTCACCGAGACGGATCTCGGTGGGATGGAAACTTGTGTGATTTCAGGATCAATACGGACCGTATAATCCCCTGGACGGACATATTCAAAACTGTAATAGCCGTCAAAAGCCGCGCGTGTTTCGTCAAGCAGCTTGTTATCTTTATCTAATAATTGAACTTTAATCGATGCGATGCCGCCTTTTTCACCTGTGACGATCCCTTCAATAATCCCCGTACGAATAACTGGGAAATCAAGGTTCAAGACGTTTGCACTTCGCAGAAGAGTTTTGAACTCATCTGTAGCCGGTAACATATAAGGCTCTGCCACTTCATTTAAATCAAGTGAGATTGTCTCGTAATCCGTGCTTTCACCACCTGAAAAACGAGCATACCCATCTTCATCTACCGCCGAGCTATTACGCTGTCCGATTTTAACGCGTGCGCCTTCCAATGCTTCATCGCCGTCGTTATATATACCATCATAGTTATTATCGACAAAAATACGTCCGTTTAATGCTGCGCGGTTAGGCAGGCTGTCAGAGCTTGTAATGTATTTACCATTCGGTCCAAATGGCGCAAGAGAGAATTTAGTACGCAACACCGCCCGTGCGCCTGCCACACTATCCCAATCAAGGTCAACACTCCCTTTAAACCGTTCAAAGTCTTGCCCAAGCTGAATACCTATGCCGCTACCAGCATTTAAAAAATCTCGATCCAGGTTTAACGCCGCTGTGAAGCCTTCTCGATCTTTATAACGCAATTCAACCAAGGCATCGCGTAATGTCGTTTCAGGATAAAAGTCATAATTCAAAGTACTCCGCAAACGCATTTTCGTATTGAGGGTATAATTGGCATTAAAACGCCCTTGCGTAGATTCATAATTTCCCTGACGAAAACGTGATTTAGTTGCATGTGTGAAGCGCAGCTTTTTAAAAGACAATGATTGTGAAAGATCTAACAAACCATTAGATCTGCCAGATTTCTCTTGATCATAGCTATATTTTGCATTGAGCCCTAATCCACCAAACGGCAAAATAAATGAGCGTCCAATAGACGCATCAAAGCTAAACGTATCGGCATCATCACCATAACCGACATGCTCGCCCTCAAAATCACTTAAGAAGGATGCCCGCAAATTTAAATTTGTACCCAAAAAACGCCGCGCAGCATTAAAATCAATCGCACTCCCACCCTCAAGGCTACGGTAGGCTTCTACAGATCCGAGGGTATCTAATAGCGAGAATTTTAGACCCAAAGAGCCATAACGCTGCGCACCAATTTTGGTTGGCATATCCGTTAATGTTGCAAAGGCCGTCAAATGAGAGTTTATACCATAATTTAAGTTCAGGTTCTTTGCAAAGCCACGAGGCTGCGTATAGCGATCCTCATCAATAACAAAAAGATCACGATCAGAATCTAGCAAGCCAAGCTCATAGTTAAACGTGCCTGGCTTCAACATATCTTGAGAAATATTATATGAGTCTTCTCGTGTCTCAACCTGTCCTTGCGGGCCATAAAGAACAGTTTTAATGATCGTCTGATTATAATTTAATTGCACATCCTCAAAACGATACTCGCCCGTATCACTTACAATTTGGAAAGCGATCAACTCATTATTTCGGTATAACTCAACTTCCCAACCAGGTTCTGCCAGCCCCTCAACCACAAGATTATCAAAATCTATATTCTTTTTACGCTCAGCATTCGAAAGAAGTATTCCGCGCCCACGAATTGACGGATCAACCAATTTAGCAGGACGAACACTGATATCACCGGCTTGGAATAATTCCAAATCAAGTGGTAAATCGCCCTCATCATAAGCACGCTTGGTATATAACACACGCAAGTCATCAATAGTACGTGTTTCATCGGTACCATTAACTAGACGGAGGTTATAATCTATTTCGCCATAGGCTAAATCATTACGCCCACCAATATTGATATTTTCCGAATGTGAGTGATCATTATTCTGATATTGTAAGCTCGAACTAATATCTAAGACAGGCAGACTAAACTTTTTCGGCTTATTATTAAGTTTCGGCAGATCACCAACCGTAAGCGTAACATCATCATTATCTAGATATTTACTGCGATATTCACTACGCACTCTACGCTGTTCATATGGAAGTTTCTTTTTAGTCTGAATTTCTAACTTCAGAAGCAAGGGATCAACAACAAGCTCCAAAGGCCAAAGCATATTGATGAGCTCAGGCGTGGCATAAAACTCTTTTATGCCATATTCATATTCTAAAATAAAAGCGTCACCTTCGGAAAAGCTCTTCAGCTCACCGTTAACGCTATATGTAAGTTCCTTTATATTCAGAACATACTGGTTCTTATCATTCAGATAGAACCCTGATAATTTTTCATTTGCGAAATCCGGCTCAGCACCAAAATCCACAATCCGCGCGATATCAAGCAACGGAAGAAAGTACTTTCCGTCTTTCTCCACCCCGATAAGCGCATTGGACAACGATTTTCTGTTACGACTAACCTCAAGGATTAAATCATAAACCTCACCCGCGCCAAAATCATTCGCGCGAGAAGCGGGCACAAAACACCCGAGAAAAACGGCGCACGCAAGCAAGGCGCACAACGTCCGCTTTAAAAAATTGCCATTATGAATCATCGCTCAGAATAGAGCCTCAGAATTAGCAGAATAACCCACCGCTATTTTAACAGCATACCCTTTCTTAAATACATATACTTTGGTGTTTTACACAACTTATCCCCAGATCAATAAAAAAAAGGCCACATAAATGCGGCCTTAATAAAATATAAACTTTTTATATGACTTATCGCGCAACAGGCGCTGTCGCCAATACCTGACCACCCTTAAAATCACTACCGTTGCCCGTTGCCACAGCTTTCAAGCCAGACTTGCAACCAGCAACCGCCTGCCCATCTACAACAACCTCCTCGGTACGGCGATCGGCTTCCGCATATACAGAAAATACTTTCGGCGACTTCGCAACAGACACGTCTCCACACAAAACATCCAACACACCAATCGCACTACGATTACCCTGTTTGACAATATCAGCTTTTACAATGAAGACATCTTGAGACTGGGGGTGACGCATATACCGCGCGGATGAAATTTGAATATTTGCATCAACATTACCATTCAACAAATATATAGGAAAAGCACGCGACAACAAAAAATCCACCCCGACAGACGTATTCTCACCACTCTCGAACTGCTCATTATCAGAATCAGCATCCGGTTCCGTCTCAATCACGAAGTGACTGCGATATTCTCCATCCACCATATCAGGCGCACGACGCACCAAAAAAGTCAGACGCTGCGTATCACCTGGCTTCAGTGTTACACGGCGCGGTGAATAACGCAAATAAGGTTCCGCCGCACGGTAGCCCGGCACCAAAGATGCATCTTGCTGATCCAAATTCACAATTTGGCCATCTTTAGTCATCGCCACACCCTTCCAACGGAAACGATATGTGACCGTACGAGCCTTATCATTTTTAACATACACATGCGCAACCTTTTGATTTGGCTCGATCACAAGGCGCGGCGGCGTAATCTTCATCGCTTGCGCGGGCGCAGCCAACAGAACAGATCCAACAAAAATAAATAGCGCAAACCAATTACATATTTTAGACATAGAGTACCCCTTTTATATAAATTTATGGTATTGACGTCACAACAATCGAGATATTACTCGAATAACTCCCACTCGCCTCATTGGATCCAAAACGCAAACGCCCCCCAACCTTAAACGTATGCTTAGGGTCAAGCAGCGCAGCAGAAAAAGTATAAGAGTTAACCGCCGATCCAGATGCAGTTTGAATGCGATAATTATCCAGCGTAACCTGACCACCACCGCTCCCCGCAAATTGGCGCTGCGGCGATGTAAAAGTCACGCGCACATCCTGCGTTGCTACACCTAAAGTCGTTTGCACACTACAAATCGCTGGCTGAATCGCACCAACAACCAAACTATGGCAACCATTATTTATCGTATTACTCGCCGATGTTCCGCGCACAGTAATTGAACCATTACAAAGCGGAATAATACGCCCAAATGATATATTACGCGTACAATTCACCGTTGGTGCAGCCATAGCCGTGAACCGCGGCGCCGCAATAACAGCTATCGCCGAAACATAGACCATAATTTTTTTATCAAATAACGCCATATGGACCCACAATATTAAAGATATACCCCACTATACACAGGACAACAACATAGGCAAAGCCGCAAAATAAAAAAACCCACTGCAACAGTGGGTTTTCTTTAAAATCTGTTACATATATGTTTACGGAATATCTGTGATCGTTACAAGGATCGAGCTACCGTTATATGAGCCAACTGCTGGCGTACCAGAGAATGTAATACGGCCACCGACTTGAACGTCTGTCGCACCACCACCAGCAAATGACATTGTGCCACTACCACCAGCAGCAACTGTTGTGTCCGCTACGATTGCCGGACCACCGAATGTCAAACGGTCAATAGTAATGTTACCCGCGTTGTAAGCCACAGCTGCACCCAAAGATACAGTTACGTTTGCCGCGTTACCGCCACCAGTGATGTCAAAGCTACCTGGTGAACCAGCAACAACAACAGAAGTGTTGACTGCGTTCGTTACAGTGTTGTCCGCATTACGAACATGCGCGCCTGAAATTGGGCCACCGCTTGTAATCGCGATACGACCGAAGTCCAACGCCGTTGTGTTGGCAAGCGTAATAGCTGTCACGATGTCAACAGACACCGCAACGTTCGCTGTGCCTGCAACAGCTTCAGACGATATTTGTGGCACAAAACCACTCATTACTGCTAATCCGGTACCCGCGATCAGCGATTTTTTCATGTCGAGTTTCTTAATATCCATATCTCACTCCTTGGTTTATGGTCTTTAGGGATATAATAAGGGACAATTTTATTTAGAATTTGCCGGGGGAAATTGGCAACATACCAATAAGACTACCACAAAACTTCTTTTTTAAAAAGCCCTATTATTTATTTGCTGTAATTCAGGAATCCATCCATCCATTCAGCGGTTAAATCATAACATACTTATATATTACTTTACATTAACACAACAAAGATTAAGCTTTGGTTAACAAGGTAAAGATCCTTTACTCGAATCATTCATATAAGTAATGTTTAAATATTAGCATATTTTTACAAATGCAAAAAGGAAGAAATATGGACGCCTCCAAAATGAAGCCTGATTACACGACTGAGAACTACCAAATGCCCGTAGAAGAGGCCCTAAAGCTCGCTCGTGAACACCACTTGGTCGGGAATTTTATTATCGCAGAGCGCACATATTACGACATCCTAAACAGCTTCCCTGAAAACCCAACGGCGAATCATCTTCTTGGCGCGCTTTATTTTCAAATCGGCAGCACCGATAAAGCGCTTCACTATATGGAAGAATCTATTCGCATCGCCCCTGATGAAGTTGCCTATTTGAGCAATTACGGTAGCGCTTTAAACATAGCAGGGCGTTACGATGATGCCATTACAACGTTTAATCGTATATTAGAGCTTTCTCCTGATAACCTCGATGCATTAGCGCGCAAAGCCTCTACAGAATGGCAAATGGGCCAGCACATACAGGCTGAGCAAACCGCCCGCAAACTTCTCGAACTCGCACCAGACTCAATCGACGGCATGACCAATCTTGCCCTTGCGCTAACAAAACAAAAAAAATACGACGCGGCCCATAAAGTCTGGATAAAAGCCAGTGAAACGCATCCTGATGAGTGGATTATTTGGTCAAATTGGGCAAATATGCTCCGTGAAGCAGGTAAATTAAAACACGCGAAAGAGGCGATTGATAAAGCCATTGCGCTCGCTCCAAAAAATGTTGATGTACTAAATAATGCCGGCTGCATTCTACGCGATCTAGGCGAATATGATAAAGCTATAAAGACGCTGCGCGAAGCAACAAATATTTCACCCAAATATTATCAAGCACATTATAATCTAGCGCTCGCCTATAGCGATTCTGGGAATTACAACGATGCCGCCATCGCTGCACATTATGCGGTTGATTTTAATCCTGAATACATAGATGGCTATAATGCATTATGCTCTTCCTTGATTGAGCTTGGCGAATTTAATAGAGCACATTACGCGGCGCAGCGCGCCGTACAAATTGATCCGGAAAACACAGAGGCCTTAGTCAACTTAGCCGAGGTTCTGTATCTTTCAAATAAATTTGATGATGGTCACGCCGCATTAAAACTTGCTCTTGCGCGCGAACCAGACAATGCATCCGCATTTTTAAAACTTTGTAATATTTACGAACGTCTTGATGAGGCGGAACTTGCACTGGACGCCATTAATAAAGCTATCGAATTAGAACCAGAGCGCGCTGTGTTTTTAACACGTAAAGCTTCTCTACTTCATATCATGAATAGAATTGATGAAGCCTTAGAGGCCATCGACCAAGCCATAAAACATACGCCAAGCTTCCTTCTCAACCTAATATCAAAAGCCGAAATCCTTATTGCTGTAAACAGACTAGATGAAGCACAGGAAATTATTGAAGACGTCATTAAAAGAAATCCAGACTACCCGCATGCGTATTTTACATTGGCTGAACTTAAAAGATTTGAATCTGAAAACGATCCAAACTTCCAAAAGCTGCTAAGCTTCCGTAACCACGAAAAGAAAATGTCAACGGCCGCGGCCTCATCGATGTATTTCACGATTGGTAACGCCTATGAGAAAATGAAGCAATATGACAAGGCATTTGAAAATTATGATACCGCCAACGCCATTAGACGCCGTTCTCTTGCTTATGACGTTGAAAAAACAATTGCAGGCTACACTTCAATCCGCGAAGATTTCACGCCAGAGCTCTTTGAACTAGCCAAAGGCCTTGGCTGCGAGAGCGATTCCCCGATATTTATTGTCGGCGTGCCGCGTTCAGGCACAACATTAACCGAACAAATCATCTCATCACACCCAGACGTGTTTGGCGCTGGTGAATTATCAGATTTGTCGAGAATTAGACGCAAATATGACAGTATCACCCCAGAGAATATCAAAGAATTTGGTGAGCTCTATGTTGAATCTTCGCGCGCCTATATTAAAGGCGGCGAATTCAAACATGTCAGCGATAAAATGCCAGGCAACTTCAAAGCAATTGGCTGCATTGCGGCCGCATTACCAAACGCCAAGATCATTCATTGCCGTCGCAATCCAATTGATACTTGCCTATCTAATTACAAGCAGAACTTTCTAACCGGGCAATTCTGGTCCTATAATTTAGAAGAAATGGCCGATGAATATCAGCGCTATCTTGACTTAATGGCATATTGGGACGAAGTCCTGCCTGGTAAAGTCTTTCATATAAATTATGAAGACACTGTAAGTGACCTAGAAACACAGGCACGCGCGCTGATTGATCATATCGGCCTTGAATGGAATGATGCTTGTTTAGCGCCACACAAACAAGAACGCGCAATCATCACAGCATCCAAAATGCAAGTCACCAAACCAGTATATACTTCGTCGATCCAAAAATGGAAACGCTTTGAAAAACAATTGCAACCACTTGTTCGCAAACTCCTGCCTGAAGAGGCACTTTAAAACACCATACAATAAAGGCCTCAAATGAGGCCTTTTTCTTTATCCGCGGCGGTTGATTTTTTCGAGGATGGTCATGTTAAGCTTAATCGCGGCGCTTAATTGTTTTTGCAGCGTGATCAGCGCGCTTGTGCGGCGCGGGTCTTGGGAAAGCAATTCTTCCTGACGCGCCATAAACTCACCTGCAGCTTGTTGATACAAAGCGTTGATTTCCTGCTTACGGCGCATAATATCAAGCAATTCAATATGGGCATTCATCGCAAGGCCGTTGGTTTCTTCTTCAAAAACCTCCAATGTCTGCTGCGTCAGCTCAATCATTTTTTCGAGCGCGATGCGGCTCTTTTTCGGGAGCAGGCGCGTTTTTGGCGCAGGATTTTGCATGGCTTTGGTCATGTAGCCCCTGTTGTTAGGTTAGATATAATCAGCCAAATTGAGGCGAAGCAATGTTGCGGTCAATGAATATGAGGCTTCTAGCTGCGCTTGAATTTCTTGTAGACGCACAGTCACTTCGGCCAAGTCTACCTCTTTCAAATCCGCCAAGCTGTTATCAATCAAGTTTAGATCATCAAGGTTACGATTGATGCCGTCATCAATTGATTGTGAACTTAGCGACACGGTGGCCTGTAATTCCGCAAGGTCATCAAGCCCTGTTTCCAAAAGGCTAAAGGCTTCATTCAATGTCGCGGTATCTGTCGGATTATTACGCACAAGGTCATAAGCGCGCGCAATCATTTCAAATGCGGCGTTATCTGCGGTTACGCCATAATTGACGGTATAACCATCTGATGTTTCAACGCTATGGACAAAGCCGTTACCTTGATAATAATCTGTATCCGCGACCGATGGAACGGTGGCTGGGCCAAATGCTGGATCAGAGAAATCAACAGGCGCCGTTTGTGTCGCAGAGCCCGAGAAAATATAGCGCCCCGCCACTTGTGTATTCAGCAAAGATTCCATTTGTGCTAAACCATTATTCACAAAAGCTAGCAAATCTTGCGTTGTGGTTGTCCCTGACAAGGCTGCGTTCAACGTCGCCAAAATTGGCTGCGCGGAATCCATGATTGTACCGATGGTGTCATACGTCACCTCAGCGCGCTCAAGGGCGATTTTTGAATTTTCAGTTTGCTGAACCAGACGCTCATAATCAGATTCAAGTGACAAAATACGGTTTGTATCCTTCGCCACACCTGAGAAAGAGTCAGACTTCACGCCTGATGAAACCTGTTGCTGGCCTTTGGCGTAATCGCTTTGTAAGCGCAGATTATTATCAATCAGCTTACTAGTATTTGAATAACTTGATATACGGTCAACCATGGTCGCCTTCCTTATCTATCCCTCTATTATCTCACCGCGTTGATCAATTCGTCAAACATTTGTTGAATGGTTGACATCATACGTGCGGATGCGGCGTATTTCGCCTCGAGGTCTATTAAATTCGTCATTTCTTCATCAACATTCACACCGCTTAGGTTTTCAAATGTTGTTTTTGTGTTTTCTAACACCAATGTTGTCGTTTCAGCCAAATCTTTAGCATTACTCGCGCGCACGGCAATATTCGATATTAATTTATCAATATATTTATCGAGTGTTTCATTTTGTGCAGAGAAGTTACCTGCAGCATTAAAGCTTAATGTTGTCGTTAGCGCTTCGTTTAATTCTTTCGCCAAACTACCATCACCTGGTGGGATGCCGACATCACCCACGACCAATGCTGGGTCATTTGACAGGCGTGTTGTTGCTAAATTTGTCGCGTTGGCGAGCAAGTAACTGCTAACGGTAATATCTTCTGCACCGTCACCATCAAACATATTGTTAAGGCCAAAAGACATCGAAAAACTCTCGCCGCCAATATCACTATCCAATTGATTAAGCGCAATGCCCTGTCCCACAACATTTGAAACAAGGTTTAAACGTCCATCAACATCAAGGCTAGCTGTAATATTCCCGCCGAAAGCGGCGTTAATACCGTTAATCATGTCATTAACCGTCGCAAAGCCACTTAAATCCAAATCATTAAAGCTTTGCACAACACCGCTTGTATCGGTCATTGCAATGCGAATAAAGCCTGTGCCACCAAGTGGGTCCGCCGCAGCAAAACCGCGCTCGTCACCAACAATCGATGTACGCGCATTATAAGATGCACCTTCGTTCAACAGCGCATTCATCGTGTCCATCAACACGCTCGCAAATTCATCCAGCTTTTCTTGTTCTTCAACCAAATAACCATCACGAATTTCAATTAAGCCTGCAAGTTCGCCGCCCTTAATTAAAGTCGTTATATCGGTACCGTTCAAATCAATAGCCGAGAAGCCAGCTGGATAAAGCACACTACCTGCAACATTGGAAGCAGCCGTATAATCTAATTCATGTACGGCAGAGTCGAGCAATGGACGGCCCCCCGCATAAATATTGACCTGATTGTTGTTATCAATGAAATAGTTGATATCGAGATTTTCAGCGAGCTTCTGAAGCTCTGTGCGGCGTTGATCTTCAAGCTCAGCCACGCTGCGCCCTGTTGAACCTGTCAATGTGATCTGCACATTGATTTCATCAAGGCGCTTTAATGACGCATTGATCTCATCAACGATATTGCCAATCTCTTGGTCCGCGCGAGCGCGCAAGTCCTGAATTTGACTTGAAAGGCTGGTGAGCTCATAAGCCACGCGTTCAGCCTCATTCACGACTTGTACTTTTAAAGAGTCATCTTCTGGCGTTACAGATAAACCGTCCAGCGCCGCGCCAATACCATCAATGGCTGAACTAATCGTCGATTGGCTGCTAATTTTGCCTAGGTTATTGGCATATTCTTCCAGATATGTCGCAACAGTGCTATTTTTGCCTGCATCTGATGTATCGGAAATAATGGCTTTTTCCAAATAAGGGTCATAAAAAGCCGCATCGATCGAGCCGCCTGATGGGATGGTTGAAAAATCGGTTGTGCTATATTCACTATTGTAAACTTTGCGCGTATACCCTGCTTTATCGGCATTGGTCACGTTTTGCGACGTTACGTTCAAACGTGCTTCCGTGTCTTTCAGCCCTGCAAAGGTATTATTTAACGCGCCAATTAATGACATAGCATTGTGGCCTCCAAGCCTAAACCTTCTTTACGGCATAGCTGCATATAATTATGAAGATGCAGCGATGCATTAACCTTAATTTTGCATTCCAAACGCTCAACGCGATCATAGAGATAGCTTAAAAGCGCGGTATCAAAACATTTTTCGCATTCAAACAAGCCGCAGATATGGTTTACTTTCTTTTCAAATTCTGCAAGTAAACGGATCTTGCCTTGCCATGCCTGAGGATGAGATGCAAACATCGTGCCAAACAAGATTTCATTCTCGCGCTCTGTTAGCGTATAAAGCTTGAAACACATGTCTTCAAAGGCATTCAGCTCAGTTTTCAAATGGTTTGATATCGGGCTTTCGGCAATGATGTCTTGAAAATTTTCCATTATCTTCGTCCTTTATTACCGGCACCGGCTGATTGCAGATAGGCCAAACATGCATTCTCGCGCTTATTAGATAGGAGCATTTTGCCCTTCTGTTCTTTCATCTGTTCATTGACCTGTACAATTTGGCTTTCTAGAACAGCGTAGATATTGCGTAATACATCTTGGACTTCTGCGCTCATGTCTCCGTCAAGGGCCATCACTTCTTTCTGGATGTCCGCTAGGTCCTGCTCAAGGCCTTCTGCCTTAAAGATCTCATCAGGTGTCGCGTCTTTGTATTTATCCAGAAAAGAAGTGATGTTCATTTAACCTTGCCTTCTTAAGTTAGGGTTACTGACCGTTACGATTATCGTACCGCACCGATCAATGTTTCAAACATATCATCAACAGTACTGAGGATCTGCGCGGCAGAAGAATATGCCTGCTGTGCAATAATCATCTTGTTGAATTCGTCTGACGTATCAACGGTCGAGAGTTCGATCGAGGTTGCTTCGATTGCACCTGCATTACCTTCATTCGGCAAACGGAGGTTCAATTCACCTGCATTCTCATTCTCATCATAAATGGTTCCTTTAACATTCGTCAAACCTTCTGGGTTCGGGAATGTCGCGATTGGGATTTGGAAAATCGGGCGACGCACACCGTTGTCGAACAACGCAGTTACGATACCTTCACCATCAATTTCAACACCACTTAACTGACCGAAACGCACACCATCTTGTTCAATCGTCGAGATCTCGATATCTGGTGTATCTGTGTTTGACGCAAATTGTGTTAAACCATCAAACAAGCCAGATGTACCAAAATTCATGTTGTATGTAATGTCATCTGCACCTGTTGTTAGGCCCGTTACAGAAATATCGAATGGCTGTGCTGGCGCAGTCGGTGTACCGCCAGTGCCATCGAATGCGTTACCAACAGCATCCCAGACCCCAGTAGCAATTGTATCAATCGAACCATCACCATTAAAGGTAATCTCTAGCGTGTTCTGTGTACCCGCTGCTGTACTATCTAAGTCAAGCACACCAGTGTCGCCAGAGCCTGAACCCAGATTTGTCTGATATGGGTTATTAAACTCAACAACCCAAGTGTTGATGCCCGTCTTACGCCATGTTTGTTCAACAGTATGTGACAAACCAAGCTCATCAAACATCTCATGTGCCGTAACATATTCAGGCCCTGCTGGAAATACATATGTCGTGCTATCTGCTGGCAAGTTCATTTCCATCGACACACGTTCAGTTGAACCCGCTGTACCAGAAATTGTGTTCAAATCAACCGGCTCAAGTGAGTTCAAGTCACTGTTGTTTGCTGCAGTCACATTACCATTTTCATCGGTACGCTGACCGAGAAGAATTGAACCTTCATTATTGATCAACAAGCCGTCTTCGTTGGTTTTGAACGCACCGTTACGTGTGTATGTATAACCAGATGGCTGATTGTTCGGGTCCTGCGTTACAACAAAGAAACCACTACCGTTAATCGCAACGTTCGTTGATACACCTGTGTTTTGCACAAGACCTTGCTCTGTCATATTTTGGTTGGTTGTGAAGGTTACACCACCACCAAGCGCGTTAACTGACGAACCTGATGTCGAACCGGTCACCAAAGACTGGAAGCTGACTTCACGTTTTTTATAAGCAGTTGTACTGGCGTTCGCGATGTTCTCAGATACCGCTGCGATCGCTGCACCTTGACCTTGAAGACCTGACACTGCAGCATTTAATGCACTACCTAGACTCATGTTTTTTCTCCTTTATACGCTTTTAATCTGTATGTGTTGTTTGTTTAAATATTTAACTTATTCAGTTTGGTTATGTTTGACGTCACTGTGCCGCGGCAACAGTTTCAGCCATGTAATCTTGTTGGATTTTCAAGACATCTGTCGTACGGAATGAAATTTCACCCGCCGTCAGATAAACTTCTTCAGTATCACTCCACACACCATCAACGGTGACATGGGATGTAATTTCGCTGGCGACGGTTTTATCTTCGTTCTTCGCCTGAACGTTTAAGATGAGCTGCGCGCCATTGCTTAGGCCAAGCGTCGCTGCGTCAAAGTTATATTCATGGACGCCGTTAATGGTTGAACCATCTTCAGTTGCAAGAATATTGCCGCTGCCGTCTGTTACAGTTAGAACCACATCATCTGCATCGCCCTGCACTTCATATGTCCATGTTGCTTCACCATCCTGGACAACACCAACATTACTGTTAAGCTCAACGTCTTGACCAATATAGGTAAAGGCGTTAGACGTCGCGCTATTTGATAGAAGTGAGTTTGTCACGGTCAATTTCTCGTTGGTCGAAATTTGTTGTTCCAATTGAGAGTAACGTGTCAATTGCGCTGTCCATTCATCCGTATCCATTGGGTCAAGCGGGTTTTGGTTTTGAAGCTGCGTTAATAGCAACTCAAGAAAATCAACCTTCTGCTTCTCCGCATCCGCTTTCGCTTGTTCCGTTACTGTTTTGTCTGTTTCATCAATGGCTGTGCCTTGAATAACAGTCTGTGTATTTAATACGGATGTAATGTTCATTTATTTAGCTCCTAATTATTTGACCCTTACAAATGATACCCATTTGGGGGCCTTTGTTCTTACCACGTTGCCAGTTGCCAAAATGGGGCGAAAATTTTTTATTTTTTTTCAAAGCGCTAAAAATATGGGGCGGATACACCTTATATATATAGGCGCGCTACAGCCCCGTTTTTTCACTCCTATCGAATTAAATAAAACACCGCCCAAAAAATTTATTTTTGTTAAAGATTTATTATCAAAGAATCGGTATAGTGAAGTATGTACGCGTAGAATTGCGTGCGATGGGCGATAAAGCTGAAAATTTTATTCATTTAAAAACAAGGCTTTATAAAAAAATTGAAAAAAATTCATTTTTTTGCGCCCCATTATAACGCTATGATACGTATTAAGGATGTGACGCTGTAAAAAGCTGATCAATTTGGCAGGAAGCCAAATTCCATCAACCAGGTAACATAATAGAAGGAGATCTACTATGCCTGTTATTTCAACCAATACGGCCGCTAACTCGGCCCTACTAAACCTTAACAAAAACGCATCTATGCAGGAAAGATACCTGAACCAACTATCTTCTGGTTCTCGTATTAACTCGTCAGCGGACGACGCTGCTGGTTTGGCGGTATCTGGTCAGCTACAAGCTGATATCACGACACTGACACAATCAGCACGTAACGCACAGCAAGCTGAAACGCTTTTGCAAACAGCTGATGGCGCGCTTGCACGTCAATCTGACATCCTACAGCGTATGAAATCACTAGCAACGCAGTATAACTCGGGTACAGTGGATGCAACATCGCGTTCATTCATTAACGCGGAATATGCTGAGCTCGTTGAACAGCTGGACTTGATCTCAAGTTCAACTGAGTTTAACGGTCAAGCGTTGATTGACGGTTCATACAACCAAAGCTTTGTTGTTGGTATTGATGCAACAAACACTATTGATGTTGACCTTAGCGGTATTGATACATCATCTGCAGGCCTTAGCCTCAATGATGCATTAAGCGTATCAGGCAACGGTGTGTTCCAAGCCAATCTTCTAGTGGGAACAGATGCTGCAACTAACTCCACACTAATCACCGATTTAACTGGTGGTATTACTGGTGCAGCAGACACTGATACACTTGCTTTTGGCATAGATCTCAACGCCGATGGTGACGCGGGTGATGCTGGTGAATCGTCAGTGACTTTCACTGTATCGACCACGACAACGGTTGCGGATCTTGTAAGCCAAATTAATGCTTTGAACGACAGCAATGGTGATCAAATCTTTAATGCTGAACTAGTGAATGGTCAGTTGACTATATCTTTGAATGATCCAACAATCTTAGATACAGATTCTGACGGTAACGCTGACGGTCAAGTACTTGTAACCATTGGTGCAGGTGACCCATTACAGCTAATTGGTACAAACGCAGTTGGTACAGCAACAACATTCTCAGCAGGTACTGCTACGACGGTTACGGCTGGTGATGCTTTGTCAGCCTTCAATGATGATCTAAACATCATTGATGCAGCGATTACAACGGTTGCCAATGCACGTTCACAGGTTGGTGCGTTTACATCTGCATTCCAATTCCAGAATGCTAACATTAATACGCAGATCGAGAACCTGACTGCGGCGAAGTCATCTATTGTTGACGTCGACATTGCTGAAGCACAAACAAACTTCACAAACGCACAGGTCTTGACAGAAGCTGCGACTGCGGCGCTTGCACAAGCGAACCAGATCACAACATCGCTTCTATCACTTCTACGATAAGCGTAGGTTGAATATTTATACGAGGGCCGTATGGCGCAAGCGCCATACAATTCAGAGGGAATCTGAAAAAGGGAGTCGCCCTCCTCCCTTTTTCCTCTCCTTTTTACAAATTGGCATGAAAAATGCAGAGGATTCTAAGACAAACAAATACGTTATTTTATTTGATTTTAGGACTAAATCATAAAATGAAATAAAATAATTAAACTAGGGAATATGTTTTAGGTTAAAAAAATGTCAAATTTATCGGTCGGGACATTAGCAACTTCAGGGACAAAGACCATTGTGACGGGCACGTCATCAGGTCTAAACACCTCTGCCTTGATTGAAAACGCCGTGGCGCAAAACAACCTCGCCGCCGACAAAATCGACATCAAAATCCAAGAAAACGACCTACTGATAGCGGGTTATGATGAATGGTATGGTCTTTCAGAGAATTTACAGGAAGCCTTGCTTAACATTAAGAGCCAAACCAGTATTCTCGACAGCGGCAATATATTCTCCCAGCGTACAGCAGACTTACAATCAACAGGATCGATTGCCACAAGCTTAATTAATGTCTCAATCGATGAAGACGCCCCTGAAGGGTCATATGATATTATCGTTGAACAAAAGGCGCAGGCTTTTTCCACTGGATCGACCAATATTGTCGATAAAGACGCGGACTTAAACGAGGTCGGATCCTTCACCATCGGTATCGATGGTTATGTCGCGCAGCAAATTGACGTGGTCGCGACAGACAGCCTGCAAGACATTGCCGATAAAATTAACCTAACCACGGCGGATAGCGGCGTTACAGCATCCCTCGTTAAAGTGTCGGAAACTGAATACCAATTAATCTTAAAAGGTAACGACACCAACAAAGCCATGACTGTTAGCACCTTAAGCGGTAGCGTCATGCAGAATCTTGGCATAGTCGATGTCGCGGATGCATTTGAAGCCGCACAAATCATCCAAAATGAACAAGGTTCACGCGTGGTATATAACGGCGCGACCATCACCCGTGATGACAACAGCTATGATGATTTAATTGATGGCCTAACATTTGATATTATTCAGGCCGACCCAGGCAGCACACTAACATTAGACGTAACATTCGACACAAGCGCCGCTAAAGATGCGATTTTAGACTTCGTTGATAGTTATAACGCGCTGCGCGAATTTGCGATTGCAAACCAGCAAGTCAACGCTGATGGTTCTATCCCAGAAGAAGCCATTTTATTCTCAGATACCTTGCTCGATAGCTTTAACTTCCAAATTCAAACTCTTTTATCTGGCGCTACAGGTGATGGCCTTGCGAATTCCTTACGCGGACTAGGCATTGAGTTTGACCCGCAAAACAGACTAGTTGTTAAAGACGGCACAAAATTGGATACCGCCTTACTTGACGAGTTTCAAAATGTCGCAAATTTCTTTGCAACAGACGTCAGCATTGACAATGATGAATTTCGCATTGTTTCAAACAAATCAACGACCGAAAACCTAAGCTTTACAATCGATATTACAACAGATGTCGACGGAAATATTTCGACCGCTACGGTTGGTGGCGCTAATGTATTCACAATAGAAGGCAACCGCCTAGTTGGGAATGCAGGCACAGCTTATGAAGGCCTAAGTTTCGCCTATGCAGGCACTACCGACACATCGATCAATGTGAGCTTAAGTGCAGGTCTTGCTGACCTACTCTACAATACAATCGAAAGCTACACAGCCGCAGATGGTATTATTCAAGATCAAATTGATAAGCTCAACGATGAAAACGAAGACTTTGCCGTAGACGCTCAAGAAATTCGTGACAAGGGCGAAGAAATTCGTGAGGAACAGATTCAAATTTATGCAGCAATGGAGGCTGAACTTGCCCGCCTCGACTCGCTGCTGAACACTGTACGGGCATTATTAGGAAATAATAAAGATGACTAATTATTCTGACGCACAGCCATATACGCAGGCACAACCACACGCCGCAGCAGGTCGTAACCCTTACGCCAATGCCGCGGGTGCATATAAACAAACACAGGTCAATACGATTAGCGGCCTTGATGTGGTGGTGGAGCTTTATAAAGGCATGCTGAAGAATATCGAAGGCGCGAAACAAGCTTATGAGAATAACAAGCTTGATGAAATGTGCCGCCTGAATGAAAAAACATTCAATATCTTGGTCGGTTTGCAGACACATCTGGACTTTGACCAAGGTAAAGACGCCGCTGAATTCCTTAATGGCTTTTATAACACGGTTTTTGGCGCGCTGGCAAAAGTGCACCGCGAACCAGACCCAGCCAAAGCCTTTGATGATATTATCGGTGCGATTGAGCCAGTTTATAAGCGCTGGTGCGAATTTGCCCGCGCGGCAAAATCGCCATCAGAAAAAGCTGCCGCGGATGCCCGCCCAGAAATGCAAGGCGGCTCATTTTCTACGAGCGGATAATCAATAAAATCAACAGTTTAGACATTTATTAGGCCAGTTCTCAAAACTGGCCTAAAATTTGCAACACCTATTACAAGTACGATAAAATAGAGAGAGAGGTACTTCGTGATAGATTGTTCCGCACAAAAAATAGATACGCCACACGCGCCACAATTCACAGCGGCTGAATTATTCAAAGCCGATGACGCGACCCTCGTTTCCCTCGCCATCACACAGGACAAAGCGGCGTATAAGGTTATCCTGCAACGTTATTACACCAAAATCTGGCGCTTAAGCCTGTCTATCCTAAAAGACGAGCAAGAAGCCGAAGATGCCGTGCAGGAAATTTTCCTGACCCTTTGGCAGAATTTAGCAAGCTGGGATCCAGAAGGTAAAGCAAAATTCTCGACATGGATTTACCGCGTATCATTCAACAAATGCATTGATATTAAACGTAAAAACCGCCCTGAAACCCATGGCGATGAAATGGTTATCGCCGCCGCAGGGGATGAAAATGCCTATCAAGAAGCTTTGCAGAAACAAGTCGCGGAAAAACTTGCCGCCTTGATGAAAACATTGCCGGATATGCAGGCTATGGCGCTTCGCCTTTATTACTATCATGAACTTAGCATTGATGAAATTGCCGTCAAGCTTGACCGCAGTGAACAAAGCATCCGTTCCCTTCTTAAACGTGGTAAAGCCACGCTTAAAGACCAACTCGGCATTGACCTAAATGTCCGTTCCGCAGATTTAGCGAAGGATTGTAACGACATTCTTCGTTAATCATATCTAATACCTAAACGAGTATACGGCGCATATTTTTTTTACGCGCCGTTAATCAACTCTTTATTTTTTTGATCAATGCTTTATATAACTAAGCTAAAGTAATTAAATAACTTTTGTACGCTTAGTCCAAACGAATTGGGGCAATACTTTGCAATTTAAACAGAGCATAAAAATCATTGGCGTAACCCTCCTCCTCTCTGCTTGCGCAGTTGGGCCAGATTTTATGCGCCCAGATAACAGCGCCGCGTCAAAAGCCAAATTCCAAAATGACTTTAACCGTATTGGCGGTACAGAAGACACCAATTTATGGTGGGAACGTTTAAATGACCCGCTTTTGAATGACTATGCTGATAAATTGCTACGTCAAAACCTCTCCCTCGCGCAGGCGGGCGAACGCATCATCCAAGCGCGCAGCGGCGTTGATAGCGCCTATGGCAATTTTGCACCACAAATCGGCATCAGCGCAGATGCAGGGCGCAACTTCTCGCCTGCGAACGGCGTAACCACAACCACACGCAGCTACGCCAATAGCTATGATGCCGCCCTATCCACATCATGGGAAATTGATTTATTTGGCCGCCTCCGCCGTAATCACGAAGCGGCGCAGGCCAATTTTGCCGCCGCGAAATATGATTACGAAGCCCTGACCCACAGCCTGATGGCTGAACTGGTCAATCGCCGCGTTGCCATTGCAACCAACAAAGCCCTGCTTGATTTGGCGCAGGAAAACTACATCAACCGCAAGAAAATCTATCAGCTTGTACAAAAGCGCTATAACCTTGGCGCCAAAAGCACCACCCTCGCCGATGTTTACCTTGCCGAAGAAAATTACCGCAGCGTTTATGCCGATGTCTATAGCACCGAACGCAGCTTGCAAGATGAACTTTACAGGCTAGATATTCTGCTTGGTGAAACACCGGGTACACATGACCCACTCGCGGAACAAGCCTTCACGCCCGTCCCGCCGCCAATGGCGCTAAATACATGCCTACCCGCAAGCTTGCTTGACCGCCGCCCAGATATTAAAGCCGCAGAACTGCGCGCCAAAGCCGCCAATGCCAATATCGGCGTTGCTGTGGCGGATATTTACCCATCCCTCAACCTTGGTGGGTCGCTCGGCTATAGCAATGCGAGCACAGGCGGATTATTCTCCGTTGACCGTTTGGCAGGCTCTTTACTCGCAAGCCTAACTAGCCGTATTTTTGAAGGCGGCAAACTCCGCGCCAATATCGATTTAAAAGAATCCGAAGCGCGCGCCGCTGTAAAAGCCTATCAAGAAAGCATCTTAACCGCGCTTTATGAAGTCGAAACGCGCCTCTTTGCGGATCGTGAACTGACCGATGAGCTGAACAGCACCGCGCAATCCCTCGCCGCACTTGAAAAGGCCGAAGCATTGAGCCGTGAGCGTTATATCAAAGGCCTATTGACCCTTGATCAATTCTTGGATGTACAGCAGCGCCGCTATGTTAGCGCCCAAAGCTATATCCTGAAACAACAACAAAAATGGCAAACACGCATCGCGCTATATCAGGCGCTCGGCGGGGACTGGTTTAGTAAAAACAACGCAGCGACCTGCGCAAAACAACAACCTATCCAATAAGGATGAGATAATGAATATAGACATCAAGCAGAAAATCAGCGGATTTATACAGCTTATCGCCGTTATCATCTTCATTGGTGCGGCCTTGGCCTTTTCAGCTTTGCTCCAGTCCGGCAAAAAACCCATTCAAAACGGGCAAAAGACCGAACGTATTTTATTTGTTGAGGCCGACAGCTTTAGTCCCGCCCCTTATGCTTTAACCATCAACACCACAGGCACAATTGAAAGCCGCGCCGCCGTTGAGGTTGTATCTCAAGTCAGTGGCCGTATTACCGCCGTGAATGATAACTTCTATGAAGGCGGCCGTTTCACAGCAGGTGAAATGCTGTTCCAAATTGACCCACGTGACTTTGAATTAGAGGTTCAACGCCTCGAAGCAGAAGTCGCGAGCGCACAAACCACATTGGAACTTGAACAAGCCGAAAGCCTTGCCGCGCTTGAAGAATGGAAAATGCTTAATGGCAGCAAAGCCGCACCAGACCTCGTGCTTCGTAAACCGCAGCAACAAGAAGCCGCCGCCCGCCTAAAGGCCGCCGAAGCGCAGCTCGCCAATGCCCGCCTTGATTTAGAGCGCACAACCTTCACATTGCCATTTGATGGCCGCGTCCTATCAAGCAGTGTCAATATTGGCCAATATATTGCTGCAGGGCAAAGCTATGGTAGCGTATTTGACCTCAAAAGCCTCGAAGTTCAGAGCACGATTGATGAAAATAAAATCAAATTTCTAAGCCCTGCAGAAAGCCTAGATGTTAAAATCACCGCGCAGCAAATAGGTGAAAGCAAAAGCTATACAGGCTATTTAAAACGCAGCGCCGCCGCCCTTGATACGCAAACGCGCTTTGCGCCCGTCACTTTCGGCTTAAAGGATCAGTCTTCAGACCTTATCCCAGGCAGCTTTGTGAATATCGCCATAACAACGCCACCTTTCGATGACATCTTGGCCGTACCGACAACAGCGCGCCAAAAAGATGGCTCAATCTGGCAAATTCGTGAAGATAGCAGCATCACGCCGCTCACGGGTTATCACATTGTTTATAATGACGGACAAACCCTTGCCCTTTCTGGTGTGAGCCAGAATGTGCGCCTTGTTATATCGTCCCTACCGGGCGCGATTGATGGTATGCGCGTTCAAATTAGAGAGGCCCGCGAAGAATGAGTATGCTGCCGCCGCCTTCAAATGTCTCCAAGGGCATAATTTCTTGGTTTGGGCATAATCACGTTGCCGCAAACATCCTGATGATGGTCCTGCTCGTTGGTGGGTTATTCAGCATCAGCAATATGCGCACCGAGACCTTCCCATCGATTGACCCGAAAATGGTTACCGTGCGCGTTGCTTATCCTGGTGCAACGCCTTATGAAGTTGCCGATGGCATCACCAGCCGCGTTGAAGAAGCCTTAATCGGCATTGATGGCGTGAAACGTATTTCTGCCGTTGCGTCCGAAGGGTCAGGCTCTGTGTATGTTGAGCTTGAAGATTTTGCCAATGCCGATGACGTTTATAACGATGTCGACACGGCCGTCAGCGGTCTATCGGATTTCCCGCCTGAACAAGCGGAGCGTCCGATTGTCACCAAACTAAAATCAACACCCCTCGTCATGACCCTCGCCATATTTGGTGATACCAAAGAAGAAACCATCAAATATTGGGCAGAGAATATCGAAGACGAACTACGCCAATTACCGGGCGTGGCGAATACCAACCTACGCGGCATTCGTGACTATGAAATATCAATTGAAATTTCTGAATCCGCGCTACGCAAATATAATTTGAGCCTCGCAGATATCGGCTATGCCATTAAAGCCTTCTCAACGGATATTCCTGCCGGCACATTAGAAGCCAAACAAGGTGAGATTCTCCTGCGCGTTCAAGAACAGCGCTATACTGGCGCAGAATTTGAAAACATTGTCATTAAAACATTGTCTGATGGCTCATCGCTGACGCTAAAAGATATCGCGACCGTCATTGATGGTTTTGAAGATGTGAACCTCGTGAGCCGCTTTAACGGTGCACGCGCCGCCTTTATTGACGTCTCCCGTAGCGACACTGAAGACACCTTAAGCGTTGCCAATACTGTGAATGCTTATCTTGAAACTGTTAGCCTGCCTGCGGGTCTTGACCTAACATTGCAGCAGGATGAAACCGTAACGCTTCGCGACCGTATCAATCTGATGCTACGTAATGGTGTACTTGGTTTTGCTCTCGTCTTTTTAGTGCTGCTGCTCTTCTTAGACTTAAAGCTCGCCTTCTGGACAAGTGTGGCCATCCCTGTATCTTTCATGGGCGGCTTGATGGTCATCCATCTTTTCGGCTACTCCCTGAACATGGTGTCGCTGTTCGCGCTTATCGTCGTACTTGGTATCGTCGTTGATGACGCGATTGTCACAGGTGAAAGCATCTTTGATCAGCAAGAAAAACACCCCGATGACCCGAATGCCTTCCTGAT
>JASBUS010000004.1 GCA_030147745.1 Alphaproteobacteria bacterium | reverse complement strand
GGAGGCTGAACATATTGTACAAAGTTTGCTCAAGGCACGGTTGATTGCCTGCGCTAATATCACTGACCCAGTGACATCGCATTATTGGTGGGATGGGCAGATTGAAAAGGCGTAAGAGGTCAGCGTGATTATGAAGTCACGTGCAGCGCTGTTTAATGAGATAGAATCCATGATTAAATCGCTCCATAGTTATGACTGTCCTGCTATTGTGTCATGGGCATTAACGGCGGGAAATGCCAGTTATTTTGATTGGATTGACCAAGAAACGCAAAAAAGCGCCTAATTTTAGGGTGTTTTTATGTGGTAAAATAATACCTATTTTTTATCTTATTGTTTTTGCTTGATTATTTTGTGACAAAAGCCGTTGACTTTGTTTTTGAAGTTATGCATATTGCCGTTCGGAATTATTCTAACTTAAATGAGAAGTCGAAAACATGAAAACATATTCTGCGAAGCCGAGTGAGGTGGAGAAAAAGTGGTTTGTTATTGACGCTGAAGGCGTGGTTCTTGGTCGCTTGGCGAGCTTGATTGCCCTACGTCTTCGTGGCAAGCATAAGCCTACTTTCACACCACATATTGATTGTGGTGATAACATCATCGTTATTAACGCTGAAAAAGTACGCCTAACTGGTAAAAAACGTGACGATAGCCTGTTCTTCTGGCACACAGGTCACCCAGGTGGTATCAAGCAACGTTCAAAAGGTCAAATCCTTGATGGTAAGCACCCAGAGCGCGTGATTGAAAAAGCTGTTGAGCGTATGTTGCCACGTGGCCCAATGGGTCGCCAACAACTTAAGAACCTACGCGTTTATGCGGGCACTGAGCATGATCATGCTGCGCAAAAACCAGAAGTTCTAGATGTTGCTGCTATGAACCCTAAAAATAAGAGAGCATAATCATGGTTGAGATTGAGAAAAAAGTAGACAGCCTTGCTAAACTCGCAAGCACAAGTGCAGAAGCACCAAAGCGTGAAGCACAACGTGACTCTCTTGGTCGTGCATATGCAACTGGTCGTCGTAAAGAATCTGTTGCACGTGTTTGGATCAAGCCAGGTACAGGTAAAGTTGTTGTAAACGGTAAAGAACAAGGCGTTTACTTCGGTCGTAAAACACATTTGTTGGTACTGAACCAGCCATTCCTAGCCGTTAAACGTACAAATCAATTTGACGTTATGGCGACTGTTAAAGGTGGTGGTCTTTCTGGTCAAGCAGGTGCGATCCGTCACGCGATTTCACGTGCATTGGAAAACTTCGAGCCAGAACTACGCCCAGCATTGAAATCAGCTGGTATGCTTACACGTGACGCGCGTATCGTTGAACGTAAGAAAATCGGTAAGCACAAAGCTCGTCGTACAAAGCAGTGGGCGAAGCGTTAATTTATCGCTATTGTTTATATATTCAAAAATGCCGCCATGTTTACTCTGGCGGCATTTTTTTATCCGAAAATCGCTTGGCGGGTTAAGGTAAACCATGCGGGTAGGTTTTCAGCCTTAATCAGGAATTCACAAATCAATGCCGCGCCGCTTATATAAATAAACGGAATAGCATATGCCACATGCCCTAAATTGCTTTTTATGGTGTTAAGGTCTTGCGCCGCAAGCACGCCTTGAAGGCTGATGCGGGTTTTAAAGCGGGCAAGAGCACTTGCCATGACAAAACATAAGAGCATGGGGCTCGCTTGTAAAATAGTGCTTAAGCCATAAGCAGCAAGCGGCTGTGATTGCCAAAGGCGCGGCGGGATAATATGGGCGTCGCCACCGTAGCTCATATAGGCATAATAGATACCAAGGGCGAGAAGGCTGCCGATGCCGAGCGCTAATAGGCGTGGCATCAGCGTAATATTTTTAAGGCTGCGGCGAATGTTGATGATGGTTTGTTTGACCATTTTATCGCTTACGCCGACGGGGTAAATGCGCTTGATTTCCCTGAAGGCATGGGCGTTGTTATTGCGAATAGTTAGAGATAGAGATTCCTTAATAAACGCAAATTTTGTAGCTTTTCTGATGTTTTCTAAGGCATTTTGGCGTGATTTTGCCGCTTTTTTAAGTTTTTCAATGCCGTCACTGGCCATTTCTTCAATGAAATTTGGGAAATTCATGAAAATTGGGCGATATCCTAGGATTTTTCCTTCATATTCCCGCCCATTAATATCAAAAACAACATCTGCATAGGGGCATTTGACTTCGAATGGAATGGTGATTAGGTTTTCTTGCTGTGCACCTTGTTGGGCTTGGTGTTCGGTATTTATCGTTGCTGTGTCCGCAGTTGTCTGGTTAGTGAAGTCGTTTTGTGATGATGTGATGGGGGTGACTTTTGCGTGTTCAGTAAAGGTCTTGCGTGTTTTCTCGTCTTTTAAATAAACGGCAATATCTTGTGGGATCTTGGATATTTCATCACAGGCGAAGCTGCTTGTGGCTTCGGCGTCCATATGATGGATGATCGAGAATATGCCCGTTTTCGCACATTTTACGCAGGCGATATGGCCATGAGACTTACATGCGGCGCATTGGACAATACCTTGTCCGTGGCAGGTTTGGCAGTTGACTTTACCTTGTCCGTTACAATGCATGCAGGTGTTGCGCTGTGCGCCATTTTGTATGAAACGCTGTCCGTTGCAATGGTGGCAGATGGTTTTGCGTTGACCGTAACATTGTTCACAATTGGTGGTGCCTTTGCTTGCGCATCTTTGGCAGGCGATTTTACCTGTTTTGTGACATGTGTGACATTCTTGGTGCAAAACATAGTCTTGTTTTAGGGTTTCAAGTGGCATGCGAATGCTTTTTGCCGCGAAGCCTTTTGTCGGGTCTTTGCGTGTGTAGGTTTGAATAATTGATTCGCGCGTGCCTGCGTTAATCACGGCATTATGGATGCGCGTGGCGGCCTTAACATTAATGTCATTTTCATTGATTAATGGAATTGCGATGCTGTTTTTACCCGGTTCAGTGCGCTTGGCGATGACGGGAGCAAGTTTCAAACATGTTTTTGTGCTGAAGCAATGGACATAGCCGTCATAAGATTTAATTTTGACGAGTTGTGTATCCACACCATTACCTTCAACCGCGCGGCGCAGTTTTTTTAGCGCCGTATCAAGGAGCTTTTGCGAAAGAGGTTCATGGTTTTTGTTTTGCTGTAGTTTGTCCATGATCTATATGATACCTTGATTTCGTAAAAATTTACAAAGAGATAGATAAAGAAGATAGGTGAGTGATGCATAAATCAGGTTTGATCCTACCATATAAAGGTATTGTTCCACAAATTAGCAAAACTGCATTTATCGCACCAAGTGCGAGCGTTATTGGCGATGTTGAAATTGGTGATGATACGCAGCTTTGGTATGGCGTAACCGCGCGTGGTGATGTGAATGATATTAAGATCGGTGCACGGACCAATATTCAAGATGGTACAGTTATTCATGTGACACATGGCGTTTCGGGCACATGTATTGGTGATGACGTTACGGTCGGTCATAGCGCGATTTTACACGCCTGCACAGTGCATGATAAAGGTTTTGTAGGGATGCAGGCCTGTGTCATGGATAATGCCGTGGTTGAAAGCTATGGCATGGTTGCCGCAGGTGCATTAGTTTCACCGGGTAAAGTCGTAAAATCGGGCGAGTTATGGGTTGGCCGTCCAGCGCGCCCTGTGCGTGAATTAACGCAGGAAGAACGCGATTATATCGATTGGTCGGCGCCGCACTATGTTAAGCTGGGCCAAGAACATAAAAAGAATTGCGAAGAGAACTTATAAACTTGTAATTGACGATTGCATTTTATGGGCAATGGCGGCAAAATAGTATTTCAATTTACGGGCGCGGCATGGCTGTGCTTCATCTGAACCATAGGGAAATTTACAATGTCATTTCGTTTGAAACTTCTTGCAGCAATTGGCGCATTAGCCACTGTTATGGGTGCATCACAGGCCGCGCAGGCAAATTACTTTGTCTGGACTGACCCAGATACAGAAATGACAATGTCATATCCAGATACATGGGTGCGTGTAAATAATCAAAAGCCGGGTGACCGCATGACAATTGCTGCGCCAGGTGATGATATGGCGCGTTGTACCGTGCATATTCAGGAAGACAAGCGTTTCCTTTACTTCCCACTACGTTACCAAGATGCAGTTCAAAAAGTTGCATTCAGCACAGAGTTTTGGAGCGACGTATTCGCAAATTATGCGAATGTTAAAGTTCACCGTTTCCTGGACGGTAGCGGCCTTGGTAAAGGTGTTGGTAGCTATGTTTTGATCACATATGATGAATTATGGCCGAAAGATGAAACTGGCCTTGCTGGCATTATGCTTGTATCGCTTTATCATGATGATGCCTATATCGCGTCTTGTACGTCAAAGAAAGAAGCGTTTGAAGCGTGGCGCGGTTATTTCGGTTCAATCATTGCATCGATTGATTTCAAGAAAGTGCCACATGAATTATTCGTTGGTGAATATCGTGATTTCTTGAATGACATTAATTTGATCTTCTCTCGTCAAGACGGCTTAGAATCAATCAAATACTAATCTGTCGCTTAATAAGTTTTTAAAAAAGCGGCTTTATGCTGCTTTTTTTATGCGGAATAATTTACATGCATGTCTATTTGCCCATTGCTGAAATGTCGATCTCTGTGGAGGCTATTCTCACACTGGGTCTGTGCGTTGGCTTTTTATCAGGCTTTTTTGGTGTCGGCGGGGGCTTTCTTACAACGCCATTTTTAATGTTCTTAGGCGTGCCGCCTGCGATTGCGGTGGGGACGCAGACAAGTCAGCTTGTGGCGTCGAGTGTCACGGGTGTGCTTGGGCATTGGAAGAATAAAAATGTCGATTTAAAAGTCGCGGGGGTGATGCTCGGTGGCGGTGTTTTTGGTTCGATCATCGGCGTGTTTATTTTCAAAATGCTGCAAGCCTTGGGGCAGATTGATGTGGCCATTCGTTTGCTCTATGTCTTCTTACTCGGGACGATTGGCACGTTGATGTTGATTGAAACGACCGCAAGCTATTGGAAGAAAAAGAAGACTGGTGATAATGCCGCGGGTGAAGAAAAACCGGGGCTGATGGAGCGTATGAAAGCAGAAATGCGCAAATGGCCTTATAAGGTGCGTTTTCCTGTGTCTAAGCTTCATATCAGTGTGTTTGTGCCTGTGGGGATTGGCTTTATTGGCGGGATGCTTGCCTCGATCCTTGGGATTGGCGGGGGCTTCTTGCTAGTCCCTGCGATGATTTACTTCCTCGGTATGCCAGCGACGTTAGTGGCAGGGACATGTTTATTCCAGATTATTTTCACGACGGGGTTCGCCTCAATCATGCATGCAACGGCTAACCAAACGGTTGATGTTGTCTTGGCGTCTCTGTTGATTATTGGCGGCGTAGTCGGCGCGCAAATTGGCGTGCGCGCCAGCCGTTATGTTAGTGGTTCACGCGCACGTATATTCTTAGCGGTGCTTATTTTGGGCGTTAGTTTGGTTTTGGCGGCGCAGTTGCTCATGGCACCTAAAGAGCTTTATTCGATGGAGGTGCGCTTATGATGCGGCTTCGTCAAATATTTATGATGTTGGTGATGTTGATGGCTTTTATGCCGTCGGCTTTTGCACAAGGCTTTGGTGATAAACTGGTTTTGGCGCTGGCCGATGAATATGTCGACATCACCACTAATTTCAGTGGGCGTGAAGTTGTTGTATTCGGCATTAATGAAACAGGTGGTGATTTGGCGGTGACGCTAACGGGGCCGCGCGTTTATACGATTATTCGTAAAAAGGGACAGGCCTTAGGTATTTGGGCGAATGTGCGCGCCGTTGGTTTTGGCAATGTGCCGCTTTATTATGATTATGCCGTGAACAGAAATGTCACCTCGTTATCTTCATCAGAAAATTTACAGCGTGATGGCTTGGGTATTAACGCCATGAAATACGAGGCGCGCGCCCGTTTAGCGGAAAATGAAGCGCGGCCATTCCATGAAGCATTAATCCGTCATAAGCAGCAAAAGAATTTCTTTTCCTATGCCCCGAAAAGCATTGATTATACGGGCGGTAAATTGTTTAAAGTCGTCTTTAAATTGCCACCAGATGTACCGACTGGGGAATATGTGGTTAAGGCCATGGCTTATAAAGGCGGCGAGAAAATAAGTGAAGAAAAGGCGTATTTGCAAATACGTCAAGTTGGTTTCAGTGCGCAGCTTTATCGTTATGCGCATGAACATTCGTTTTTATATGGCTTGGGCGTCGTATTTTTTGCCGTATTTTTCGGCTATGGCGCGCATGCTTTGCTTTCAAGACGCTAAGGAGCTTGACCCATGGATGAAAAAGAACAAGGCTATTTAGGGGATACAGACGCAAAACACGCACATAGTATTTACCTGATTGTGTCCGATAAATTGGAGCATTGTGAAAAGCTGCTTTATTTCATTATGCGCTATGCGGCCAAAACCAAAGCAGGAATTGGCATTGTGCATGTCGCGCAGCTGAATGAATATCAGCACTGGGCGAATGTTGAAGAACAAATGCGAGCTGAAATTCGTGCTGCGGCTGAGGAAGAGGTCTATACACTTGCTAACCGCTTAGCTGAACATATGGATGTTAAGCCTGTATTTTATTTCCGTGAAGGCGATATGCAGAGCGAGATTATCAAGACGATTAAAGAAGATAGTGCCATTTCAGGCCTGTTTTTGGCCGGTAAAAGTGGCAGCGCCCGTCAAGAAGATTTAATTAAATTCTTCGCGGGGAAAGGGATGGAGCAGCTTGACGTTCCCTTGACGATTGTGCCCGAACATCTAGATTATCAAGATATAGATGAATTAATCTAAACTAGGATTTTAAAGAACATGTTTATCCAAACTGAACAAACGCCTAATCCAAATGCCCTTAAATTTCTACCGGGGCAGGATATTATTGACGGTGCACCTGTCGATATTACGAGCCGTGATGAAGCTTTGACTCTTTCACCATTTGCGACACGTTTATTTGATGTGCCAGGTGTAGAGGGCGTATTTATCGCGCAGGATTATGTGTCTGTGACAAAAAATGATGCGACAGAATGGATACGTATTAAGCCATTAATTTTGGCGGTGATAATGGATCATGTCGGTGGCGGTATGCCGATTTTGCATGCGAACCGCGCCGATGCGCAGGCCGCTGAAAAACGCGCGGAGATGGATGAAATATCACAGCAAATTGACGAATTGATCGATACACGTATTCGTCCAGCTGTGGCGCGTGATGGCGGCGATATTACCTTTTCCCATTTTGAGGCTGGTGTTGTTTATGTGCAGCTGCGCGGCGCATGTTCAGGCTGCCCAAGCGCGACGATTACCCTTAAATCAGGCATTGAAAATATGTTGAAGCATTTCATTCCAGAAGTGCAAGAGGTGCGCGAGGTTGATTATTAATTAATCAATTTTTTCAACATCTTCATAGCGTATTTTAACGTAACGTCCAGGGGCTTTTTCAATAGAGCCATTTGGTTTATAAAGCGCGTTTTGTGCGCCTGTATATTGCGCAATCCATTCCTGCCATTGTGGCCACCACGAACCTTCTTTATGCGTGGCGTTCAGCATCCAATCTTCAGCTGTGTCGGCTAATTTATCCGCACGCCAATAACCGTATTTCGTTTTTGTCGGTGGGTTGATGATGCCCGCAATATGGCCTGAGCCTGATAAGGTGAATGTTGCATTTTGCAGTTTCTTTGCGCCGTTATAGGTCGCGACCCATGGCGCAATATGGTCGTCTTTAGCCGATATAAAATGGCATGGTGTTTTAAAGCTTGTGATGTCGAGCTTTTGGCCTTTGATATGCAGCTTATTCTTCTGGCACAGCTCGTTTTGCACATACATCTTTTTCAGATATTCGTGATATAGCTCCGCCGGTAAATTGGTTGGGTCATCATTCCAATAGAGCAGGTCAAATGGGAATGGCTCTTTACCGAGCATGTAGTTATTGATGATGAACGACCAAATCATGTCATTGGCACGGAGCAAGGCAAAGGTTTGGTGCAAAGCTTCGGCCTTTAAATAACCGCGCTCATTTAGTGTATCAACGCCTTCTTCGAGGCTTTCGGGATCAATAAAGACGTTGAGGTCACCAGAATCGCGGAAATCGATAAGCGTGGTGAAGAATGTTGCTGATTTAATGCGGCTTGTGTCGTTATATTTGGCCTGTAACCATGACAAAGTAATGCTCAGCAATGTACCGCCAATGCAGTATCCAATCACATTGGTTTGCTTTTGCCCGCTGCGCTTTTCAACTTCATCAAGGGCGACGAGTAAACCACGCTCCATATAATCACCAAAGCTGTAGCCCGATAGGTCTTTATCTGGGTTCACCCATGAAATGAGGAAGACGCTATGGCCGTTATCAAGCGCCCATTTCACGAATGAATTTTCTTCCTTTAAGTCGAGGATATAGAATTTATTGATGAAAGGCGGCGCGATAAGCAGTGGCGTTTCAAATTGCTTTTCTGTGGTCGGGTGATAATGAATTAGCTGGAAAAGCTCATTTTCAAAAACAACTTCACCCGGAGTTGTCGCTATATTGCGGCCAATTTCGAAGGCATCTGCATCGGTCGTGGAGATTTTTAGTTTACCGTGACCGCGTTTAATGTCCTTTAGCAGGTTTTGATAGCCATGGATCAGGTTTTCACCGCCTGTTTCTAAGGTCTTCTTTAAAACTTCAGGGTTGGTGAGCGGGAAATTGCTTGGGGCAATGGCATCCGCATATTGGCGCATATAGAATTGTAAGCGCTTTTTAAGCTTGTCATCTAAATGGTCGGCTTCATCGGTTAAGTGAAGCAGCCAATCCGCGGTCAGGAAGTAAGATTTTTTGATGAAGTCAAAAAGGATGGATTCTTCCCAAGCAGGATCTTTAAAGCGGCGGTCGTTGCGGTGCTCGTTTATTAGGTCTTGCGCGGTAGAGAGGTTTTTATCTTTGGCTTCATTGGCAATATTGAAAAAACGTTCCGCGCTTTCTTGCCAAATTTTGCCGAAATCCTGCCAATATTGCTGCTGCATTTCATAAAAGCGGTCTGGATTTTGTAATAATTCGCCCCAAAACTCGCTAAGCATTGTTGCAAAGTCTTCGAAATCAACAGCGTTAGAGAGCAGTTCAGGCGGCTGGAAATGCGTCATGTAGTCCTGTAATAAAGGCGTAGTTTCCTTTAGGACATTTTGCCAGAGGTGAATATAGTGCATTGGATCAATCGGCTGCTCTTGTTCCGGCTTTGTCATTATAAATCCCCTCAGACAATAAAAACGCTTTAAAAAATATGATGATATTAAACCGATTCATAGGGCAGTTGTAAATTACTAATTCTATTATTTTAAATGGTGGATATTGTCGCGGCTTTGCTTGCGTTGGCGGCGTATTTCTGGTGACATGTCAGGGTATGGATTCACCATCATTTATTAGAGAAGTTAATATGAGTCAGATATTGAATAGAGCTTTGTGTATTGGTTTAGTTTGTTTACTTGCGGCATGTGCAAGCAAGCAAGAGGCATCAATTTCCTTTAACAAGGATGGTGAAGTAGTTAGCGAAAATTTAAGCGAACGTAGAGCTGTCGAAGTATATGACGTTCAGCCAAAAGACATGTCTTACGTGAATTATGCGCCAGATGTTGATCATGAAATCGTACAAAAAGATGGCGTAACGGTTTATGAAGTGCCGCCACGTAATGATTATGTTAGCTATACTGAGCGCAAAGCTGTGCATGCAGAAGGCCGCTGGGAATCACTTCTTTCAATGTGGCGTGGTGGACTTGATATCGGTTCATCTATGCATGAAGACGATAAAAACTTTAACGAGTAAGCATTTTTATGACAGAGCCATTTAAAATCGCGATTGCCGGTCTGGGGACGGTCGGTCAGGGTGTGGTCGATATTATCCAAAGCAATGCCGCATTAATTAAGGCACGTACAGGGCGCGATATTCAAATCGTCGCTGTTTCATCCGCAAATAAAAACAAGGCCCGCAGCGTTGATGTTAGCGTTTATGAATGGGTTGATAGTGCCGCTGACTTAGCGGGGCGCAAGGATATTGACTGTGTTGTTGAATTAATTGGCGGTGAACATGGTGTTGCCCATGATTTGGTCGCTCACGCGCTTGAAAGCGGTCAACATGTGGTTACAGCCAATAAGGCGATGATCGCGCGTCATGGCTTGAAATTGGCGCAAAAGGCTGAATATAAAAATGTCGCCTTAAAATATGAAGCAGCGGTTGCGGGTGGTATTCCGGCGATTAAGACCATTAAACAAGGTTTAGCGGCGAATAACATTAAGGCGGTATCAGGCATTTTGAACGGTACATGTAACTTTATCCTTTCAGAAATGGGCTTAAGCGGCCGCGCATTTGATGATGTTTTGGTCGAAGCGCAAGCCAAAGGCTATGCAGAAGCAGACCCAAGCTTTGATATTGATGGTATCGATACAGGTCATAAGTTATGCATTTTATCGGCTTTGGCATTTGGGATTAAGCCTGATTTGGATAATGTGCTTGAGCATACAAGCGGCATTCGTGAAATCAGCAGTCTTGATTTAAAAATTGCGGATGAGCTTGGTTATAAAATTAAACTGCTTGGCAGTGCGCATGTTGATGAACAAGGCCATGTCGCGCAAAGTGTTGAACCATGTTTTGTTAAAAAATCTGCGCCATTAGCATCTGTCGATAGCTCGTTTAACGCGGTCTTCTTTGATGCGGATTTTGCAGGCCAAGTTGTGAATATTGGCCGCGGCGCAGGGGCAGGGCCAACAGCTTCTGCCGTCGTTGCGGATATCATGGATATTGTTTGCGGCGATATTGGCACAGTTTTCTCTGTTTCGGCATCTCAATTGAAAGATGCGCGTTACATGGATAGTAGCCGAGATGAGGCTAAATATTATATTCATCTTTCGGTCGAAGATCGTCCGGGCGTAATGGCGAATATATCTTCGGCGCTAAGCGCGGAAGGCTTGTCGATTGATGAACTTATTCAGCGTCATTACCATGTGGATGGCCCTGTATCGGTTGTGATCACGACACATAAGACAACGCGCTATGCTTTAACGAGCGTGCTTAATAAGCTTCAAGCGCTCGATTGCATCGCAGAAATTGTCAGCGTATATAGAATTTTTAATATTTAAATTTAGGGATAGCAGCACAGAGGCCTATCCCTTGGAAAGGCTTTAGAATGTCAATGCTCGCGGAAATTGACGCACGCACGGCATCGCTTGGTGGCGAAGCTGCCTTTGGTGTACATCGTTCGGCTAACGCAGCGCGTTGGGTGATGACCGAGGATGATAAACTACGCATTGGTTCAATCATGCGTATGCAAAAAATGCCTGAATTGGTTGCGCGTATTTTATCTTCTCGTGGTATTGATGCTGATACGGTAGATGCCTTTATTGACCCGAAATTGGCGCGTGACTTCCCTGATCCATTTACGATGAAGGATATGCGCGCTTTTGCCGAAGATGTCGCTGACGACATTGAAAACGGCGTTAAAATCGCAGTCTTTGGGGACTTTGATGTCGATGGGTCGACTTCGTCTGCGGTTTTTATCAAATATTTCCGTGCGCTTGGTATTGATATTCCATTTTATATTCCTGACCGTATGGTTGAAGGTTATGGCCCGAATATTAACGCGCTGAAAACCCTTCAAAATCAAGGCGCTGAATATGTGTTTATTGCCGATTGCGGGACAACGTCATTTGATGTGGTCGCGCAGGGGCGTGAACTTGGCCTGAAAATCACTATTTTTGATCACCACGAATCTGAAGACAAATTGCCAAATGCCAATTTTGTAATTAACCCAAAACGCCGCGATGATGAAAGTGGCCTCGGTGTGCTTGCGGCTGTTGGGGTTTGTTATCTATCTTGTGTGGCGATTAACAATGTACTGAAAAGCCGCGGTTATTTTGAGAAAAATAACATCACGCCGCCAGATATGCGCATGCTGCTTGATTTAGTCGCGCTTGGTACGGTGTGCGATATGGTGCCGCTCAATGGGGCGAACCGCTTATTTGTGCGTCACGGCCTGCCGATGATTGAACGCCGCCTGAATACAGGTATTGCCGCATTGGCGGAGGTTGCAGGTGTTTCTGGCAAGGTTGATGCCTATACATGCGGTTTTATGCTTGGCCCGCGTATTAATGCAGGCTCACGTGTCCACAAAGCCTTTTTAGGGGCAGAAATGCTCGCCAGTGAAGATAGTGAGCATGCTAAGAATATCGCATGGACGCTCAATGATTGTAACGATAAGCGCAAAGCTATTCAGGAAGACATGATGGCGCGCGCGAAGCGTAAAATCGAATCTGAAGGTTTAGACCAATATCCGCTTTTATTCATTGATGATGAAGATGGTCATCCAGGTTTAAGTGGTTTGGTCGCAGGGCAGTTAAAAGAGATTTATCACAAACCTTGCTGTGTTGTTACTTATGCTAATGGTGAAGATGGGCGCAGGGAAGGGCGCGGCTCTGGTCGTTCTGTACCAGGGGTGAATATGGCGTCAGCCTTTATTGATGCACGTCATGCAGGGCATTGCGTTAAAGGCGGCGGCCATGCTATGGCGGGCGGTTTTACGGTTCTGCCTGAACAGGTCGACGGTTTAAAGACTTATTTGAATGATCACGTGCAAAAACAGCTCGAATCAGCTGAAACATCGGTCGAGACAGTTATTGATGGCATTTTATCGGTGCGCGGTGTGCAGGTTGATTTTGCGCGCGATGTGGAACGATTCATTGGGCCATATGGTATGGCGAATGAAGAGCCGCTATTTGTTTTGCCTCATGTCAAACTGCAATTCGTTGACGTTGTCGGCGGTTCGCATGTGAAATGTACAATTGTTGATGCCGAAGGTGGCAGCCGTATTAAAGCGGTGGCTTTCCGCGCGCTAGATACTGATTTGGGACAAATGATGCTGAATAAACAGGGCGCATTAATGCATGTGCTTGGTTATATTCGTATCAATAGCTGGAACGGTAATGAAACGGCTGAACTGCATATTAAGGATGTCGCTTTGGCGTGATTTCAAGGCGTTATAAAGTTTTTTACCAAAAAAGTGAAAAAATTTAAAAATAATGCTTGATTAATGCATTCGAGATAGCTTATAAACAGCTTCGTCTTAACGACCTCTGATTTGCGTCCCGTTCGTCTAGAGGCCTAGGACACCGCCCTTTCACGGCGGCAACACGGGTTCGAATCCCGTACGGGATGCCAATTTTAAAAACAGCCTCGCTTAGCGGGGCTTTTTTTATGCCTTTTGGTTGGTTTCAGTTTTGTTCCTCAAATTATCAATACGATTAATTTTGACTTTTTATTTAATTAAGCGTATATATTATGAAAATTGTTTTGGGGATGTTATTTAAGAGGGGCAAAGATGAATAAGATTTCTAAAAAACTATCAGCCGTATTATTAGCTTTGGGCGTAGGGACAGCATTGCCTGCCGCAGCGAATACAAATGTCGACAATGTCGAGGCTGATGAGCCAAGCAGCTTTGAGTGGGGTATTGCGCCTGTTGTTGCGGGAAGCATTAACACAGATGGTGATGTTACGCCTGCCGCTGGCCTAGGTGTATATGGCGAGTTTTTCTACGGTCGACATATTCCTGTTATCAATAAACTGGTCAAGGATGTTTCCGTTTCAGCCAGTGTTATTCAAACAATCAATATTGATGATCATTTAACGAATAATTTTACAGCCTTTTCGCATCGTGTGCAGATCACTGACCGCATAGAGGCTGGTTATACCCATGGTAAAGCCAAATTTGGTGCGGGTATTAAAGGTAAATTTGAAGAGGCCATGGCGAAGGTTTGTGTCATTGGTAAATGTAATGATGATATTAACGGCTATGCGGTCGTGTATAATCATCATTCATCGTATCAGCAAGACGGTATGGATATGATCACAACGGCGCCACAGGGCTTTATGTGGGGTATTGGCGTTAAGTATGACAAAGTGAGTTTTGAGCTTCTACAAGGAAGCTATAACAAAATTGAACAAAATGCGCAGACTGGCCAGCTTGACGTTGAAAAGACACGCGGCACATTGGCTGGTTTGGGCACAACTATGCTGAGCATTCGTGTGCCAATTGGTTAAATTCAGGCGATATATTTATTAAAAACAGCTCCGCTCGCGGGGCTGTTTTTAATGTGCCTGATCTTTTAATTACAATATGTTAAGCTATATATATGGGTAGGAATTTTATTTAGGGAGGTTTAATCATGACCATTAAATTTGAGCATAAATTATTCAAGGTTGAAACATCTGGCTGTATTATGCATGGCGTTATTGTTGGCAAGCTAGAGGTCGCTGATTATGATTTGTTCGTGCCTGAGGCTGAACGTTTAATTAATAAATTTGGCAAGATCCGTGTTTTTGTAGAACTTGTTGATTTTAAAGGTTGGTCTGCAGGCGCGCTCTGGGAAGAATGCAAGCTTGCCTATCATCATTTAAAAGATATTGATCGCATGGCTATGGTCGGCGATAAAGCTTGGGAAAAAGGTTTAGCCTTATTCATGAAACCTTTTGTCGGTGCGAAGCTACGTTATTTTGATGTTAGTCAAAAAGACGAAGCCATTGCATGGATTGAAGAGGGTGTAATCGGTAAAGCCGCGGCCTAAAGATCAGACTTAATGTTTATGGCTATGGTCATGATCATGGTGGTGTTCATTCCCGTGGTCGTGATCATGCTCTTTACAGGCCGTTGAAACTTCCTTGTTTTCAAATTCTAAAGTCGAATGTGATATTTGAAATTTTTCATGCAATAAGCTTTTGAGCGATTGTTTGACGCTTTCCATCTGGCGAATGTCACTGATCACGACATGGGCTTCTAGCGCCGTGCGGTGTTCGTGGAGCTGCCAAACATGGATGTGGTGAATATCAACGACAAAGTCGTGGGCGCGCATGGTTTGCTCCAATGCCGCGGTGTCAACATGTTGCGGCGTACCTTGCATGAGCAAATGAATGGTCTTTTTCATGGCTTGGTAACCATGGGCAATAACATAGAGAGAGATAACAAGCGAGAGCGCAGGGTCTAGCCAATTCCACCCCTTATAGAAGATGGCGACGCCGCCGAGGATGACGGCGAGGGAGGCTAGTGCATCCATGACATTATGGAGGAAGGCTGCGCGCATATTTTCGCTGCTATGGGCGTGCGTGCGGATAAGCAGCGCTGTGCCTGTATCAATGATGAGCGCGATTAATGCCACCCAAATCATGATTGGGGCGTGAACAGGTTCAGGCGCAATTAAATGATGTATGGATTGCCCAGCGAGATAAAGGCCAAGCATGATAAGGGCGGTGAGGTTAATCAGCGCCGCAATAGATTCTGCGCGCTTATATCCAAAGCTGCGCTTATCATCGGCAGGACGCTCCCCAATCATAATCGCGACAAGCGCAAGGACGAGGGCAAGGGCATCGCTGGCGTTATGAAGGGCATCCGTGAGCAAAGCGAGGGAGTTTGCGGCAACGCCCCCAATGATTTGGGCTATAGTCAATAGGCCATTAATTGCAATCGCAATGATAAGGGCTTTTTTGCTTAAATGGCTGGCGTTGTGGTGACCGCAATCATGGGGCATCGTTTATTTCTTTTTGTTATGTTATACTTCCTGCCTTGAATTATAAGGTGTTGCGTGAATGGTTGCGATGAAAAAAATAGCGATAGAAGATCTTGTCCATATGGATGGGCATAATGGCCTTTATGTGGCGGATGTGGTTTATGCGGATGCTGCGCATCCTGAAAATGTATTTGGCTGTGCGTTATATCATGCTGATGCGCAAATTTACCTTCATAAACGTTTGGCGGATGTTGTGTTAAAAGCGGCGGCGCTAGCTAAAGGCGATGGATTTGTTTTATGGGTGAAGGATGGTTTGCGCACGATGGAAGCGCAAAAACTGATGGGTGAAAGCCCAATTGCGCGCGAACACCCAGAATGGCTCGAGGCGCCTCGGCTTATTTCGCCCCCTGGGGCAGGCGGTCACCCGCGCGGTATGGCGGTTGATGTTACGCTTTATGATGCACATACGGATCAAGAGCTTGATATGGGGACGCCCTTTGATTGCTTTCCGGAAGATAAGATGGCGGGAATTTGGCCTGCGCATAGGGACTATGATGATTTAAGCGCGGATGTGAAGGCGAATAGGGCGCGTCTGGATGATTATATGGCGCGCGGCGCGGCGGATTGCGGTGAAAAACTGCTCGCACTGCCTGCTGAATGGTGGGATTTCAGATTTTATCCCGAAGAAACCTCAACCTATGCGCCCTTAAGTGACGCGGATTTGCCGCCTGAAATGCGTCTATCTGCAAATAAGTGTTGTATTTAAGGGCAGAATACGTTTTATGTATGGTTGAAGTTAGCTATAATTAATCAAAATTATCCTACACACAGAAATATTAAAGACTATATGAGTGAAATCAACACATTTGAAGATTTAGGCCTAAGCGCCGAAACATTACGTGCACTGAAGGAAGCTGGCTATGAAAAGCCGACACCTATTCAGGCGCAAGCGATTCCCCATATTTTGATGGCGCGTGACCTTGTCGGTTTGGCGCAAACTGGTACTGGTAAAACAGCGGGCTTTACGCTGCCGATGATTGATATTTTGTCAACGGGCCGTGCGCGTGCACGCATGCCGCGTTCACTGGTTCTGGCGCCAACACGTGAATTGGCCGCGCAGGTCGCTGAAAGCTTTGAGAAATACGGCCAATATCATAACTTGTCGAAGGCTTTATTGGTCGGCGGCGAAGCTATGGGTGACCAGATGAAAATATTGGATCAAGGCGTTGATGTCTTGATCGCGACGCCGGGGCGTTTGCTTGACTTGTTTGACCGCGGTACGTTGATTTTATCAGATATGAAAGTCTTGGTGATTGATGAAGCCGATCGTATGCTTGATATGGGCTTTATTCCTGATATTGAGAAAATTGTTTCGAAATTACCGCCATTCCGCCAAACATTGCTGTTCAGTGCGACGATGCCTGATGAAGTGAAGCGTTTAACAGAAAAATTCTTGAGCAATCCGCGCACTGTTTCTGTTGCGCCGCCTGCGACGACATCTAAAAATATCACGCAGCATTTGGCTTGGGTTGATAGCCGCCAGAAAATGGATGCTTTAGCTGCTTTGATTAAACAGGAAAACGTTACGAATGCGTTTATATTCTGTAACCGTAAGCGTGATATTTCAGCGTTATGCAGCTTTTTGAATAAAAAGGGCTTCTCGGCTGAGGCGATGCATGGTGATTTGGTGCAAAAACAACGTACAGAGACATTGGCAAAGTTCAAAAAGGGCGATTTGAAGTTGCTTGTTTGTTCAGACGTTGCGGCGCGTGGCCTTGATGTGTCGAATGTATCGCATGTATTTAACTATGATATTCCGATGCATGCCGATGATTATGTGCACCGTATTGGCCGTACTGGCCGTGCGGGTAAGACGGGTGTGTCATGGTCTTTGGCTGTTAAAAAGACAGATGATAAATTTGTCGCAGCGATTGAGAAAATCACCAATGAAAAATTACCTGTAAGTGATATTTCTGCGTTGTTAAAAGGCGATAAGCCAAAGGCAAAACCGCAACATGAAAAGCGTGATGATAAAGAGAAATCACCTGCGCGCCGCGAGAAAACGGCACAGGCAAAGCCGCGCTATAACAACGATCACCATGATGATGGCCCAGATGTTGTTGGCTTTGGGGATGATATTCCGTCGTTTATGCGTTAATAAACATATTTAAAACCGTCTATTTCGTTGAAAATCGGGCATTTTCTGTTTTACATTCACGGTCATTCGCTTATTATATAAGCTGTGTGAAATAAAGCTGGTCAGTATCTTGTCAGATAAAAAATGTCAAAAATTATCACTTGTTTTATTTGCGTCTACGGCATTGGCCTTAGGCGCAATGGCTATGCCTGCTTATGCGCAGGAAGATGCCGCGCCAGTTGATTTCGCGGCGGATAATTTAGCGCATGATGACCAAGCGCAGCAGATCATTGCCACAGGCCATGTCGAATTGGCACAGTCTGGCCGCATCGTGACGGCGGATAAAGTCGTTTATGATTTAAAGAATGATCGTGTGACGGCTGAGGGGAATGTTGTCCTGACAGATGAAGAGGGTAATGTTTATTTCGCGGATAATCTTGACCTAAGCAATGAGTTTAAAGACGGTTTTGCCGAAAAAATACGCGTTGAATTGGTCGATGGCGATTATTTCTGGGCGGATAATGCGGAGCGTAAGGGCGGCACAGTAACCGTCATGAATAAGGCGCGTTATACACCATGTGAACCTTGCCGTGATAAGCCCGAGAAATCGCCAGCGTGGTCAATTAACGCACAAAAAGTCACGCATGATGATGTTGAACATAGCGTGACCTATAACAATGCATGGTTTGAATTATTTGGTTTGCCTGTGGCTTATACGCCGTATTTCTCGCATGCTGATGGTACGGTTAAACAGAAAAGTGGTTTCCTTGCGCCGTCTGCGACTTTTGATAGTGAATTGGGTGCAGGGGCTGAAATCGCCTATTACTATGGCATTGCGCCTGATATGGATGCGACGATTGGTTTGCAAGTCTATACGAAGGAAAGCCCATTATTAACGGGTGAATTCCGCAAACGCTTTGCCGATGCGTCAATACAGTTTAATGGCAGTGTTACAGATTCAGGCCGCACAGAACGTTCAGGCGGGCGTGAGATTGAAATAGAAGATGAGGTGCGTGGCCATTTTGAAGGTATTGGCCTTTGGAATATTAATGAAAACTGGCGCGCTGGTTTTGATGTTGCTGTGGTCAGTGATAACCAATATTTGAACCAATATAATATTTCAGGTGAAGATTTGCTTGAAAGTGAAATATATGCCGAATGGTTTAATGGCCGTAATTACGCAACATCTAAAGCCTTATTCTTCCAAGATTTGCGTATTGACCGCGATGTTGATCAGCCAAATGTCTTGCCAGAAGCGAGTTTGAATTTGATGCAAGAAGCCGGCAAGGCGCTTGGTGGTCGTTTCTCGCTTGATATGTCTATGCTTGGCCTCCGCCGCGAGGGGAGTGATCAAGACATGAACCATGTGAGTGGCCGTGTTGGCTGGGCGCGCCGTTTCATTGGTGGTCATGGTGTGGTCAGTGATATTGATGCTTATGTCCACGGTGATGTTTATAATATCCGTGATATCGGCCCGAATAATGATGATAAAACAGAAGAGCGTATTTATCCTGTTGTGAATTTCAAAAGTGAACTGCCTGTTGCGCGCCCATTTGAAAAATTCCAAATGGTTGTTGCGCCCGTTGCAGGTATTACTTTCGCACCTGATTTGAATGAAAGTGAAGAAGACGACATTACCAACGAAGATAGTTTGGATGTGCGTCTAGATGCGACGAATTTGTTTGAAGCAAGCCGTTTCCCGGGTCTTGACCGTGTTGAAGATGGTACGAAAGCGACTTATGGTCTGCGTACAGGTTTATATGGTTATGGCGGGTCACATGCTGAAGTGTTCTTAGGGCAATCATATCGTTTTGATGATGAAGATAATCCGTTTGCGCGTGGCTCTGGTTTGTCGCGCCAGCGTTCTGACTTTGTTGGTGCCGTGAATGCGGATATCAATGACACTTACCATGTTGATTATCGTTTTCAGTTAAACGGAACGTCTATGGATGCGCAGCGCCATGAAATTTCCGCGAATGCTGATTGGGATCGTTTCACTTTAGCTGCGGATTATTTTTATGCGCGTTCTTATTTTGGTAATGAAACCAATAATGATGAAGATATTGGTAGCCGTGAACAAATTGATGCTGCGGCTGGGTATAAGTTTCTACCAGATTGGCGTTTCCGTTTAGCGGGACGTTATGACTTTGGTGTGGATGAAGGTTTACGTCAGGCCGATTTCGGGCTGGATTATCTGGGGCAATGTTTATCATTGTCTTCAACATTGCGACGTAACCTAACAGATGATTCATCTGGTGATAGTTCGACTGAATTCTTTATCCGTATTGGGTTAAAGAATATTGGTGAATTTATTAGTTCAGACGAATAATCTATTTTGTTAATTCTTTTAAAACAATATGTTGCTAACCTCTTTTGAGGGGAATTTTAAGTGGTTATATTATTAGATCCGATCTTTCATATGTGGTTTACGCTGGGGCTGACATTATGCGCCGTGGTTGCGTTTGCCCGTGATAAATGGCCACTAGAGGTCACGAGCGTCGGTATTTTGACCATTTTATTACTCTTCGGTCAGTTCTTTCCGCTTATGGATGCACAGGGGCGTAATCAGCTCGATTCCATGTCATTATTGTCTGGTTTTGCCAATCCGTCTTTGGTGGCGGTCTTGGCTTTGTTGGTTATGGGGCAGGCGGTGATCCAGACAGACGCGCTGCGCCCTGTGTCACGTTTGTTCCGTGCGAGCCGTCCGTTATTCGTGTGGCTGTCTATTATCTCGATTCTGATTTTCGTGTGTGGCGTGAGTGCGTTTATGAACAATACGCCGCTTGTTATTCTGGCTATTCCGATTATTCAGGCGCTCGCGGCGCAGGTGCGCTTATCAGAAAGCCGTATCATGATCCCGCTTAGCTATGCTGCGATTTTGGGCGGTATGATGACATTGGTAGGTTCATCAACTAACTTACTTGTGTCATCGGCAATGGAAGAGCTTGGCTATAAAGCGCTTGGTTTCTGGGATTTCACAAAGCCGGGTATGGTGCTTGCGGCTGTTGGTTTTGTTTATGTGGTGTTTGTGGTGCCGCGCATTATGCCGAACCGCCGCTCAATGACCGAAGATTTTGTCGGTAATGAAAAAGAATTTATCGCTGAATTTGATGTTGCGCCAAGCAGTTCACTTGTGGGCATGCAATGTGAAGAGGGGGCGTTCCCGCAATTGCCAGATTTGAATGTCCGTTTAATTCAGCGCGCAGGGCAGTTAATTTTGCCGCCTTTTGAAGGTTATGTGATTGAGGCGAACGATATTTTGATTGTCGCAGCCACGCGTGATTCATTGGCGCAGATTTTGTCTAAACATCCAGGTTATTTATTATCAGAAGATGAAGCTGAAATCCTTTCACGTTTTAAAAGTGAAGAAGATGATGAAGATGAGCCGAAAGACCTAGATGATAAAGATCTTGCACGCTCGCGTACTTTGGCTGAAGTGATGATTACGCCTGCGTCACGTTTAATTGATATGTCGCTAGAACAAATCGGTTTCCACCGTCAATTTAAAACGATTATTTTGGGTATTCAGCGTCGTGCGCGCGTGGTGCGTCGTCGTTTGGGGCGTATTCGCTTAGAAGCTGGCGATGTTTTATTGGTTTGTGGTAGCCGTGGCGCCATTGAAGATTTGCGCGGTAATCAAGATATGATCGTTTTGTCAGGTTCTAAACAGGACTTGGCGAAAGTTAAAAAAGCGCCAGTCGCAGCGGCAATTTTCCTTGTGGTGATTGCGCTTGCTGCATCAGGCATTATGAGTATTCCTGTTGCAGCGATTACTGGCGCGGTCGCAATGATTGCCACAGGCTGTTTGAATGTGCGTCAGGCGACGCGTGCGATTGACCGTAAGATCTTCCTTTTGGTGGGCTCTATGCTGGCCTTGGGTGCAGCGCTTAAAAGCACGAATGGTGCAGGCTTTCTTGCGGAGCGATTATTGGATTTACCATTTGTTGATACGCCGTTGGCCTTGGTGGTGGTCTTGTTCATAATTGTTGCGATTACCACAAATGTTTTATCAAACAACGCTTGCGCCATCTTGTTCACGCCAATTGCGATGAATTTGTCGAGTGAGATGGGGATTGATCCGGTGACGATGGCGATTACAGTTATTTTTGCAGCCAATTGTTCTTTCGCATCGCCAATTGGTTATCAAACCAATTTATTGGTGATGGGGCCGGGGCATTATCGCTTTAGTGATTTTATTAAGGCGGGCGTGCCATTGATACTGATCTTATGGATCACTTATATCTTTATCGCGCATTATTACTTCGGCCTAAATGGCCTGTGGTTTAATGATTAAGCGCTCATCAATACTTAGCGCTTAATCCATTTGCTGTTTTTGTAATAATATTGACCTGGGCCGACTTTTTTCATGAATTCATCGCCAGCGCGGACTTGAATATATTCAACAGGTAAGCGTTTTTTGCGCGCAGCGGTTTGATATATCAGCATACGCCCATCATTAATGTCATCAATGAGTTTTGCCACATAGGCGTCCTTATAAGCGCCTTCAACATGTCCGACGAGGCCATTTGGCAATTCACCTATCAAGCCGTATTGTTTGGCCGTTTCCTGCGTTAATGTGGAAGAACTGATGTTGTTCTGCGCCTGCGCGTTTAACGGCAGGATTAAACTGGTCAAAAGGACTGCGGTACATATGGCTTTGTTAATGTGGTGGATCATGGGGCATAGCCTAATAAAGTTAAATATGCGGGCGGATTATCCAGTTTACGCGTATCAATATTTTTGCGGCTTTTCTGATTATTTGCAATCACTAAAAATTCAGCATTGAGCATAGGTTTTTGCGCATCGTTTAGGTTGGCTTTGATATCAAAATTAACAAGCTGCTGTAATGCATCTGGCGCGGGCCAGAATAAATCAGGGATGGTTTTCGCGTTGACGCGGCGGCCATTGATTAAATAGGTATCACCTTGCTTTTGTGTGATGGTGACTTGGCCTGTCCCCATATTAGCGCGCAGTTGATCAAGGCGGAATTGATGATGTCCGTGACGGATGATATTCATGCGGCCACTGGTTAGGTTTAAGCCATTATTGCTGAGTTTATCGAAGGATATTGTGCCAATAACACCTTCAGCGAGTTTAAGCTGTCCGTTTATGTTTTGGCCTTGAGTTGTATTGCTTTTAAAACTCGCTTTTTTAAGGGCGATACCAAGGGGCTGTGCGCCTGTATCAGCAGGTGGTAAAATGCGCTGTGGCTGCTGTTTATTAATGCGCGCTGCGCCATAAAGCTGTACATCGCCCGAAAAATTATAAAGCGGTGTCGGCATGAAATAGGCTGATAAGGCCTGTATTTGTGTTGGTGTTATCGGGGTGTTGTCCATTTGCAGGGAAAGAATATTACCATTATCTTGCGCCGTTGCTTTAATCAGTTGACCTGAATTGCGCGCTAGGAATGAGGCACGATAATCGGTGCTTTTACCATTATTTTGCCCCTGAATGATGATATCTTGCGTATCTAGGAAGAAATTATTGAGCAAGCTGCCGTAATATTTACGCAAATCAGCGGCGGACGGATCGTAAAGGGCGATGATGTCTAGTGCATTGCTATTATCGCTTTGTAAATACGTTGTTGTGATGCCTTCTTGGATATTGTGCCAATACATGAATTTACCGCCATTTTGTGGCGTACCGTGGAGGCTGTTCACATGGATTTTATGTTCGTTTTTCTGGCCTTGAGCGTTAATGTCTAAGCCAGATAATGTTAAAGATTTATAATGCGCAAGGCTTGCTTTTATTTCTAAATTTGTTGATGGAAGCCCTTGTTTATCCTTGTAATTAAATAAGGCAACGCCTCGTCTCAATTCAACATTTGGTAGGTCAATATTTATGTTGTCAGCCTTGATATTGATTATATTGCCCTTACCATCAACAACACCATCAATTTTCGCGTTAATGGTCATTTGTTTTTGTGCGGAAGAGAAACTACCAAGGATTTGCCCCTTGGTGATAGTAATGTCACCCGCAAGGGAAATAAGGCCATCAGGCGTGAAGATATCGACTTTAATATTATTGAGGCTAACAATCGGGGCGATATGCTGAAGGTCTTCTAGTGTATTGCGCAAAAGCTCGCGCGTTAGTTTATGTGGAGCGCTTAAAAAGCTTTGAAATGGTGTTTCACCATAGCTTTGTTTATAAGCATCACTTGTCGTGTCGATGAATATATAGGGACTCTGCAATGTGATTTTATTCGCTTTGCGCTGAATAAGCGTAGTAATCGCAGGGCTGTGGATGGTGAGTTGATCAAGCGCAATGCTGATATTTTTCTTCGAAATTTCAGGTTTAACCAAGGCAAAGCTTTGGGTGCCAAGATGCATTTCGCCTTCAGAAACAATGGTAAAGCCGCGTTTGTTTATTTCGGTTTTTAATACAAAATTCAAAAGCGGCGGCAGGGCGAAGACATGAAGCGCCCCTAAGCTGATCACAATGAAACCGATTAGAAAGGCAATTTTTTTCATGGCTTGGCCCACTAACTGCGCGGTGATGTTAAGGTTTAAACGTCAATATTTTCAGCAAACTCAGCATTATCTTGAATGAAGCGGAAACGTGCGTCTGGGTTTTTGCCCATTAGCTCATCGACAAGCTGATCTATATCCGCGTATTTGTCTTTTGGATTAACTGGCTCTTCGCTACCTATATCCATGTCATCATTCGTATTGATGCCTAGTTGTGCTTCTAGATCAGGAAGTGTTACGCGCAGTAATGTGCGTGTTTCTGGGTTCATTGTTGTTTCTTTCAGCTGCTTGGCGGGCATTTCACCCAAACCTTTAAAGCGACTGACATCGACTTTCTTTTTGCCTTTGAATGTTGTTTTCATCAATTCTTCACGGTGTTCATCATCGCGGGCATAGGCAGACAAATTGCCTGAAGCAAGACGATAAAGCGGCGGTAAAGCCAAGAAAAGATGACCGTTTTCAATAAGTGGGCGCATCTGTGTATAGAAGAATGTGACGAGTAGGGCGGCAATATGCGCGCCGTCGACATCCGCATCCGTCATGATGATAACGCGCTCATAGCGTAGGTCATCAATTTTGAAATCTTTACCCATGCCTGTGCCGAGGGCGAGCATGAGGTCTTGAATTTCTTGGTTCGCGCGGATTTTATCAGGTGTTGCGCTTGCGACGTTCAAGATTTTACCACGTAGTGGTAGGATCGCCTGCGTTTGACGGTTGCGGCCTTGTTTCGCTGAACCACCCGCCGAGTCACCCTCGACAATAAAGATTTCAGTATTTTCCGCTTGGTTAATTGAACAATCGGCCAATTTACCCGGTAAACGTAATTTACGTGTCGCAGATTTACGGCTTAAGGCTTTGCTATCTTTTTTACGTAGGCGTTCTTCTGCGCGGTCAATTAATGCGGTCATTAATTTATTTGCAGCATCAGGGTTACCCGTTAGCCAGTGGTCAAAGAAGTCACGCATTGCGTTATCGACTAAGCGCGTTGCTTCAGCAGAGACCAATTTTTCTTTGGTCTGACCTTGGAATTGTGGGTCAGCAATAAAGGCCGAAAGCAAAATGGCTGCGCCATTGACGATATCTTCAGTGGTGATTTGTGCGGCTTTTTTGTTGCCTGTTAATTCACCATAGTTACGAATGCCGCGCAGCAATGCGGTGCGCATACCTGATTCATGCGTGCCACCAAGCGGTGTTGGGACAGTGTTACAATATGTATGGGCGAAACCTTCGCCGCTGTCAGGCCATGCTATGGCGAATTCGACTTTACCCGGAGCGTTGTTAAATTCAGCAATGCCGTGGAATGGTTCAGGTGTGATGGTTTCTTTGTTGCCAATCGCCGCGTTCAAATAATCAAGCAGACCATTCGGGAATTTGAATGTGGTTTCTGCTGGGATTGGCGATTCTTCATTTAAAAGGCTTTCATCGCATTTCCAGCGGATTTCAACGCCGCGGAAAAGATAGGCTTTTGAACGCGCCATTTTAAATAGCCATGCAGGCTTAAATTTAGCTTTCTCACCAAAGATTTGTGGGTCTGGGTGGAAACAAACAGCAGTGCCGCGACGGTTGCTAACGGTGCCAAGGTCCTCCACGCCAGTGGTGGTTAAACCGCGTGAGAAGCTTTGTTTATATAGATTTTTGTTACGTGCAACTTCAACCCACATCCAATCTGATAGGGCGTTTACGACGGAAATACCCACACCATGCAAACCGCCTGATGTTTGATAGGCTTTATCAGAGAATTTACCGCCAGAGTGCAGGGTGGTCAAAATAACTTCAAGGGCGGATTTGTCTTTAAATTTTGGATGCGGATCAACAGGGATACCACGGCCGTTATCCGTGATGGTGACGCTGTTATCAACACCGAGTGTGATTTCAATGCGAGTCGCATGACCAGCAACGGCTTCGTCCATTGAGTTATCTAGAATTTCACCGACAAGGTGGTGTAATGCACGCTCATCTGTCCCGCCGATATACATACCCGGACGGCGGCGGACAGGTTCTAATCCTTCAAGGACTTCAATCGATGATGCGCTATATTCGTTTACGCTTGCATCTTTTTCTTGTGCAAATAGATCACTCATTTCATACTATTCCGTAATAGGCTTTATTTTCGCTGCTTTTGAATAGGGGCGATTATGCGACCTCAAAAGCCGTAATGCAAGCCTGAGCCTATATTTTATAGGTATTCATGAACAATTATTTATCTGGAGCGTATCCCTTTTGTCTGAAAAAGCTGAAAATTCAAAAAAACATATCATGCCAAATTCACCTAAGGGGCAGCTGGCAATGCAGACCGTTGCGATTGAACGTGATGCAAACCCAGGGGGCAGTATGTTTGGTGGCTGGGTCTTGGCGCAGATGGATATGGCGGGCGCGGCTCACGCCTTTGGTATTGCGCAGCAGCGCATTGTAACGGTGTCAGCGGATAAAATACGTTTCTTTCGTCCGTTGATTATCGGGCAAGAGGTTCATCTCTATACCGACACGGTTGAGATTGGTCGTTCGTCCATCGCGGTGAACGTAAATGTGTGGTATGTCGAACAAAATGCTGGAAATAAAGAGTTTTTTAATATTGCAGAGGGTATATTTACCTTTGTGGCATTAGATGAAAATGGCCGTCCTGATAAAACAATGAAGGATCGTATTGGCTCTTAACGTTAAAGATTATAGCTTAGGTATTTAAATTATGCAGATTATGAAATTATTGTCTTACAAATTTTTGATGATGTCATTGGCGCTTTTATTGCTTGCCGCGCCACATGCGGGTGCGCAGGAGATTATTAAGGCTTATACGGATTTGGATACATCTGTCAAAATGACGAAGGATGCTTATGATAGTAATGCTGATGAATATGAGCATGAAGTTCCGGGAGAAAAGCTGTTAACCCATAAGTTCAAATTACCCAAAGGCTGGGAAGATATTACAGGCGGTAAAGTTGGTACGACTGAGTTTTCAAGTAAAGTCGAAACGATTTTAGAAAAATATGTTGGTTTGCCAAATATGTATGCGCGTAGCACCTATAATGTTTTTGCGCTTAAACTTGAACGTGAAGTAGATTTAAGCCACTGGTATTTTAACTATATGTCTTCGCGCGGTTATTCTGTGGTGGCAATGAAAGATGACTTCGCGGATGGTAAGCGCGTTGAAGCAGAATCGATTAAAATGAACATAGAAGCAACATTTGTTGTGCGCTCTGTGGCCGTATTGATCGGAGATAAAGTGATAATTGCGGAATATGCTGTGCCAGATGTATTTTGGAATGAACAACGTGATGAAGCGATTTGGTCAATTGCCAGTTTTGGGATGGTCTTTGAAGATGACAAAACCATTGAGCCGCGCAAAGAATTCTCAATTTTGGATATTGTCAAATTTAACTATCCGGCATCTTGGAGCGTTAAAGTGCCGCGTTTGACCGTTGTGGATGAATTAGCTGCGGCCGTAACAACCCATAACTTACGTGGGGAGCTTGACGGTCGTATCGATAGCTTTTATATCGCGAGCCATGTTGGTGGCACGCGTGAAGAAAACATGGAAAATTATAAGCAGAAATATAGCGAAATTGTTCAATTCACGATTGGTGAGCATATCGAAACCCTCGATAATGTTAAATTTGATAAAAGTATCTCTGCAGGGCGTATCGATATTTTTAAAGCAAGAGACACGAATGGCAACTATAACGGTTATGAAATTTGGCTCGCCATTTTGGAATCAGATGTTTATGACGGCTATGTTTTCTTAACAACGATTGGCCGTGAATTTGATTTCCTTGTTTGGTCAAAGAATCAGCGTAGTTTCAAAATTATGGTTGAAAGCATGGGGCTTTATGGCCAGCCGCGATGAATATATAAGGCGGCAGCCTCGGTTCCGGAGTTGCCTTCATCGCCTAAGTTGCCATTTGAAGTGTGGCTGAGGCCCAGTGACATACGGTATTCATCATTGAGTTTATAACCAAGTTCAACCATGGATCGGAATTGGATGTAATGGTTCAAGTCTGGCCCATGCCCATTGGCGTAACCGCCGCCGACAAAAGATGGCGTTAGGTAAACATGGTCATTGAGATAAAAGTCACGATAAAGCCCCGCAAAACCATGGAAGGCCGCATCTGTGCTCGTTTCAACGCCGATTAACGGTTTGATGCCGAGCAGGGGGCTGTAATCAAAACGATATTCTGCGCGTATCGACATAGATTTCTCATCATCTAAAACATCAAAGACGCCTAGTCCAACAGATAGCTCATCGGCTTTGGCTGGCGCGGTTGTTAGTGATAAATGTAAAGATAGCGCTGTAACACTCAGTACGAAGATACGGATAATATTCATTTTTTACTCTTTTATGCGTGCCGTAAGCTTAGCTTTTGGGCGTCTTAAATGTTGTTTCATTTTATAAATTTTTCTTGATGGCGCAAGAAATAAAAGTGGATGGAAAGTGCGGGCCTTGGTTTACGCCCTTGCGCAACTAGACAGATGTTTTTAGATTTGTCGAGAATCGATTCTTGGGTTTTTTGCCCTTTAATCATGACAATTCAACAAGATGAATGGTTATTAAAATGATAGCAACTGCAGCGTTTTATTTGTTTTCAATCATATTATTGCTAAGCGCCTTACGGGTGATTACGGCATCAAATGCTGTGCATTCTGTATTGTTCTTGATCTTGGCATTCTTTAATGCGGCAGGCTTGTTTGTTTTACTCGGCGCTGAATTTGTCGCGATGATTTTAGTGATTGTCTATGTCGGCGCGGTTGCGGTTCTGTTCTTGTTCGTTGTGATGATGTTGGATGTAGATTTCCAAAGCCTGCGTCAAAACGCTAAATCTTATATTGGCGGTGGGCTTGTTTTTGGCGGTGTGATGCTGCTTGAACTTATTACGCTGTATTTTGCGTGGGCGGATGTTCAGCCAACATTGGTTGCTGAAGCGGCCGTTGTGTCAGATATCACCAATACGGAACAAATTGGTCAGGTGCTTTACACTGACTATGTTTATGCCTTCCAACTTGCAGGTTTAATTTTGTTAGTGGCGATGATTGGCGCGATTGTTTTGACACATCGCCGCCGTGCGGATGTGCGCCGCCAAAAAGTTGCGGATCAAGTTTATGTGAAGCGTGAAGATGTTTTAGAAATCAAGGAGGTCAAGACCGGACAGGGCATTTCCTAATAAACAGGGGCTGTTTGGTACTTACGAGGATTTAGATGATGGATATATCAACTTTACATTATTTGGCAGTCGCTGCCATGCTGTTCACAATCGGCGTATTCGGTATTTTTCTTAACCGCCGCAATGTGATTGTTATTCTGATGTCAATTGAACTGATGTTATTGGCCGTGAATATCAACTTTGTCACTTTTTCATCGGCATTGAATGATATTACAGGTCAAGTTTTTACGATGTTTATTTTGACGGTTGCTGCGGCTGAAGCGGCGATTGGCCTTGCTATTCTTGTGGTGTTCTTCCGTAAGAAAGGCGCTATCGGCGTTGAAGATTTATCGAGTATGAAAGGTTAAGTCGATGACTTTTGAATATTTAGTAGTATTTGCCCCATTACTCGGCTTTTTGATTTCTTTCTTATTTGGTAAGAAGATTGGCCCACGCGGTGCGCAGATTGTCACTTGCGGCATGATGTTTGTAGCGTGTTTTTCAGCGATAAGCTTGTTTTTCTCCGTTATTCTTGGTGGCAGTCAATATGTCGTGCCATTAGCGGAGTGGATTTCATCTGATTTCTTCACAGCAAATTGGGCGCTGCGTTTTGATACATTATCTGTGGTGATGATGTGCGTTATTACTATCGTATCGACCTGTGTGCATGTCTATTCCGTTGGTTATATGAGCCATGATCCACATCGCGCACGTTTCATGTCTTACCTGAGCTTATTCACATTCGCGATGTTGATGCTGGTTAGTGCGGATAACTTGCTTCAGTTATTTTTTGGCTGGGAAGGCGTCGGTCTTGCATCTTATTTGTTGATCGGTTTTTGGAATTCTAAAGACAGCGCCAATAGCGCGGCGATGAAGGCCTTTATCGTTAACCGTGTCGGTGACTTTGGCTTGGCGCTTGGTATTATGGCGTGTTTCGTTGTGTTCGGTAGCATTAGCTTTGAAACCATTTTCGCGGGCGTTGAATCTAAACAAGACTTAACCGTTAATTTCCTAGGTTTTGATGTTCATGCTTTGACGTTGATTGGCTTGTTGTTGTTTACAGGTGCGGTTGGTAAATCAGCGCAGCTTGGCTTGCATACATGGCTTCCTGACGCGATGGAAGGCCCTACACCAGTGTCTGCGTTAATTCACGCGGCAACTATGGTGACGGCGGGTGTGTTCCTTGTGGCGCGTTTCTCGCCGCTTTATGAATATGCACCAATTGCGTTGATGGTTATTACCGTGATGGGCGCATGTACAGCTTTGGTTGCGGCGACAATCGGTTTAACACAATTTGATATTAAGCGCGTTATCGCTTATTCAACCATGTCACAGCTTGGTTATATGTTCTTCGCCCTTGGGGTGTCGGCATATGGCGCCGCGATTTTCCACTTGATGACGCACGCCTTCTTCAAGGCGTTGTTGTTCTTGGGCGCGGGTAGCGTTATTCACGCGATGTCTGATGAACAAGATATGCGCAAAATGGGCGGTATTTGGAAGAAGATCCCATTCACTTATGCGATGATGTGGATTGGCTCACTTGCTTTGGCGGGCGTACCGTTCTTCGCGGGTTATTATTCAAAAGATATGATTATTGAAGTCGCCTATGCGGACCAAAGCTGGTTCGGTGATTTGGCCTTTGTCTTTGGTATTTTGGCGGCTGTATTGACCGCGTTCTATTCATGGCGTTTGATTTTGATGACCTTCCACGGTAAGCCACGTGCAGATAAACATGTGATGGATCATGTCCATGAATCTCCATTTGTTATGACGGCTCCTTTGGTTGTGCTCGCGATTGGCGCGATATTCTCTGGCGCTGTGTTCTATAACGGTTTTGTTGGAGGTCATCATGATGCCCATCATGGCGCAGCTGCGATTCATGCTGAAGTGACACCACATGCGGGTGATGCACATCATGACGGCGCTATGGATGAAGCTGATGCGCATCACGAGATGGCGGCTGATATGCATCACGAAGATACAGCGCATGACGATGAACATCATGATGTTTTTGAGGCGATGAAAGATCGTAACTTGTTCTGGCAAAACTCAATTCAGGTGTTGCCAGAGAATGATACGGTTGATGCTGCGCATAGCGTGCCATTCTGGGTTAAGAAATTGCCGATTTTGATGTCTGCATTAGGTATTGCGCTTGCGTATATTTTCTATCTAGTGACACCATCGCTTCCAGGCTTGTTTAGTCAGGCGTTTAAGCCTGTACATAGCTTGTTTTTCCGCAAATGGTATTTTGATGAATTATATGACTATATTTTCGTTAAAAACACATTCCGTTTAGGGCGATGGTTTACATGGTCTGACCGTCGTATCATTGACCGTTTTGGTCCTGATGGTTTTGCGAATGCGTCAAATTTTGTAGCCAAAATGGCGAGTGTTTTCCAAAGTGGTTATATCTATCAATATGCCTTTGTGATGTTGATTGGTTTGGTTGCCGCTATGCTGTGGTTCGCGCCGCTTGATTTGGGGGCAATCTGGGATGGTTTAATGAATTTTGGCAAAGAAGCCGCTGAATAATTATAAGAAGAGTGTAACAAGTTATGTTTGATTTACCTGTTTTATCGTTGATGACTTTCCTGCCATTGGTTGGGGTGCTCTTTATCATCAGCGTCAGAAGTACGAAAGAAGATGTGTCTGCGCGTAATGCAAAGAATACAGCTCTTTTCACGTCATTATTCACGGCGGCTTTGGGACTTTACCTTGCGCTACAATTTGATCCTGCTGAAGCGGGCTATCAATTTGTTGAGCGTATGGACTGGTTCCCATCACTTGGTATTTCATATTATATGGGTGTTGATGGTATTTCGTTATTCTTCGTTTTGCTGTCTGCATTTTTGGTGCCGATCTGTATCTTGGCAAGCTGGCATTCAATCAAGACTCGCGTGAAGGAATTCATGATTGCGTTCTTGATCCTTGAAAGCTTAATGATTGGTACATTCTGCGCGCTGGATATCTTCTTATTCTATGTCTTCTTTGAAGCCGTGCTTATTCCTATGTTTATTATCATCGGTGTATGGGGCGGTGCGCGCCGTGTTTACTCGGCCTATAAATTCTTCCTTTATACATTGCTTGGCTCGGTTTTGATGCTGGTGGCGATGCTTGTGCTTTATGTACAGGTTGGTTCAAGCGAGATTCCAGTCTTGATGGAAAATCCAGTTGTACGTGATTTGCAAATCTGGCTATGGCTTGCGGTCTTTGCGAGCTTCGCGGTTAAAATGCCGATGTGGCCTGTACATACATGGCTTCCAGATGCGCACGTTGAAGCGCCAACAGCGGGCTCAGTTATCCTTGCGGGTGTATTGCTGAAAATGGGTGGCTATGGCTTCTTGCGTTTCTCATTACCAATGTTCCCAGAAGCATCTGAACTGTTCGCGCCGATGGTGTTCTGGCTCAGTGTTGTTGCGATTATCTATACGTCTTTAGTCGCTTTGGTGCAGGAAGATATTAAAAAGCTGATTGCGTATTCATCTGTTGCGCATATGGGCTATGTAACGCTTGGTATCTTTACGGCAACGACACAAGGTATCGAAGGCGGTATCTTCCAGATGATCTCACACGGCTTGATTTCAGGCGCGTTATTCTTGAGCGTCGGCGTGATTTATGACCGTCTACATACACGTGAAATTGCGCGTTATGGCGGTATTGTGAAAAACATGCCGAAATATGCGACTGTGTTTATGATCTTGATGCTGGGCTCGGTCGGTTTGCCAGGGACATCTGGTTTCGTGGGCGAATTTTTGACTTTGGTTGGTATTTATCAGGTTGATACGCTTGTGACATTATTCGCGGCAACTGGTTTGATTGTTGGTGCACCTTATATGCTTTATCTCTACCGCCGCGTTGTTTTCGGTAAGCAGGTCAATGACGATGCTGCTAAAATGCCTGATTTGAACTTCCGTGAAATTTCACTCTTTGTACCGCTTGTTATAATGGTGATCTATTTCGGTTTCTTCCCAGGCTATATCCTTGACCGCGTTAATCCGTCAGTTGACCGTTTGATTACGATTTATGAGGCGGGTTTGCAAAAAGGTCAGATGCGTGAAGCAGCGTTGATGGAAGCGGCTGCGGTTAAGCCTGCCGCAGGTGGCGCAGTTTCGGTTGAAACACAAAATGTCGATACTGTACCTGCATTTGCGCCTTACGACCCGAATGAGTTTACGGGGAATGGTGACCTTCCCATGCCAATTATTAACTATAATGAATAAGAGCTTTTGCTATGAATTTAGATAGTCTTGCCCCTTTATATGCTGAGTTATCCCTTGCGGTGTTTTCAATGCTGTTGCTAGTTTATGGCGTGTTACAGCAAGGTCAGGTTGCGCGTAAGGTGAGTTACGGTGCGTTGGTTGCATTGCTTGCCGCGGGTATGTTCTTATATGCAGAACCGAAAGAACCTGTACGTTTGCTCAATGGCATGTTTATTCATGACGGGTTCGCCGTTTTTGTGAAATCTCTGATTTTGCTGGGGACTGGCGCAGCGGTGATGCTCTCGATTAAATATATGTATGAAGAAGGTTTTGCGCGTTTTGAATATGCCGTGCTGATGCTTCTTGCCGCGCTTGGTATGATGCTGATGGTTTCTTCAGGGAACTTGCTTGGTCTTTATATGGGCCTAGAGCTTCAGTCTTTAAGCCTTTATGTTTTGGCGTCTATCCGCCGCGATAGCATCCGTTCAGCAGAAGCCGGCATGAAATATTTTGTACTTGGTGCATTGTCATCAGGGATGCTTTTGTTCGGTATTTCACTGATTTACGGCTTTACGGGCAGTATTGATTTTGTTGAAATTGCTTCCGCCGTATCTGCCAATAGTGACCTGAACCTTGGTTTGACTTTCGGTATGGTATTTGTACTTGCGGCTTTGGCGTTTAAAATTTCAGCTGTGCCATTCCATATGTGGACACCTGATGTTTACGAAGGCGCACCAACAAGTGTGACCGCGTTCTTTGCAATGGTGCCAAAATTGGCGGCAGTGGCGTTGATCATCCGTTTGTTGATGGGGCCATTCGCAAGCTTGACTGACCAGTGGCAGCAAATCATTTGGTTTATCGCTGCAGCGTCGATCCTATGGGGCGGCTTTGCAGGTATCGCGCAAAGCAATATTAAACGTATGCTTGCTTATAGTTCGATTGCGAATATCGGCTTTGCCTTAATGGGCCTTGTTTGTGCGAATGAAGAAGGTGTTGGCGCGGCGCTTGTTTATATGGCGCTTTACATGGTGATGACTGCGGGCGCATTTGGCGTTGTGATGTATCTGCGCCGCGATGGTTTGTCTGCAGAGCGTATTGACGATTTGGCAGGCTTGT
>JASBUS010000084.1 GCA_030147745.1 Alphaproteobacteria bacterium | reverse complement strand
ACGCGCACGTTGAATAGATTTCAAAGCCGCACGCGAATTATTGTTCATATCTGCCACTTGCTGACAAAGCAGTTGGATATCTTTATTAACGCGCGTTGCATGTTTTTTACTTGGGAACAGCAAACCTTCTAACTCACCGCGAAGGCTTTGCGCATAAAACTCAACATCTTTACGGCGCCCAATATGCGCGAAACATAGCCAGAACAATGCTACAGGCGCAAGAATGCCTGTCAGCATGCCACTTATAACCGTTGGGTCAAATGAACCACCGCTGCGCATGAAGTAAACAGTACTATAGAAAACCCAAAGTACAGACGCTATCGCGCCAATAATCTGAACCGCCTGCATTACGTTGTTATTTGAACGTTCGGAAGCGACACCAAGTGAGCCCAATTGAAGCACTGTATCAGTATCTTCAATCTCCGGCGCTTTGGCGCGTAATTCTGGTGAAGTGCTTACAGGGTTATCATTCCCCTTCTTCATATTTTGATTAAGCGCATTAACCGTAAGACTTTCAGGAACTTCAACGCCTGTTTTGGCTGACTTATCAGCTTCAACCTTCTTGGCTGTCAAAGTTGTGTTGTTGTTAGATAACGCAGAATTATCCACGCGCGCTTGATCTCCGCTCATAACGGTACCCCAATCGAATCAGTTAATTTACATGTGTGAGTGCCCAATAGTCCCATGCAAAAAAAATGCAGGCAAGGATGAACCCGCCTGCATTTAAACTTCTACACAAGTAATATTAACGCCTCAACTTTCCGCCTTAACATCCACTTCTAAATTTTTGATGTAACCTTGGTAGTCCTTCACATCACGCTTCAATTCACGTGACAAGAAATACAAACCAATAATGTTCGGAATACCCATGATGAACAAGAAGGCTTCAGATAGAGACACAACTTTGCCAAGCTCCATCGAACAGCCAACAACAATGATCAACAAGAAGAGTATTTTATAGCCAAGCTCAACATAAATATTCTCACCGAATAAATACGCCGCCGCTTTCTGACCATAATAAGACCATGTAATCAAGGTTGAGAACGCAAAGAGGAACACAGTCAGCGCCAAGACATAAGGGAACCAAGAAATCCCCTTCGCAAAGGCCTGCGATGTTAGTTCAACACCTTCCATGCCGCCGCCCGTTTGATAAGCACCTGTAAAGACAATCACGAGGCCTGTAATCGTACAAATCACAATCGTATCAATAAACGGCCCAAGCATACCAACAAAACCCTGTGATACAGGTTTATCAGTCTGTGCTGCCGCGTGAACAATCGCCGCTGAACCCAAGCCTGCTTCGTTGGAGAATGACGCACGCTTCACGCCTTGCAGCATCACACCAAGGAAGCCACCAAGGCCAGCTTCAAACGAAAATGCTTTTGTGAAAATATCATAAAGGCCAGAGCCAATTTGGTCGTAATGCATCGCAATAACGACCAAACCTGCAACCATATAAATCCCACCCATGATAGGAACAAGTTTAGATGTGAATTTAGCAATTGATTTAATGCCGCCAATAATAACAACGCCTGTCAGAACAGAAAGGAATATACCAAAAGCCCATGCATTGTTTGACAGGAACTCCTTCAAACCGCCTTCACTGACATTCACAACTTGCTGATAGGCCTGATTAGCTTGGAACAAGTTACCGCCGCCAATTGAGCCCAAAATACAGCAGAATGCAAAGATCGCCGCCAAAATGCCGCCAATGAATGGAATATTTCTATTCGCGAAACTATCGCGCAAATAATACATCGGGCCACCATAGACAATCGATAAATCGCCCTTATCTGGGTGGTGACGATATTTAACGCCAAATGTCACTTCGGCGAATTTAAGGCTCATCCCGAAGAAGCCCATAATAACCATCCAAAGCACCGCACCTGGACCGCCGACCGAAACAGCAATCGCCACGCCTGCAATATTACCAAGACCAACTGTCCCCGAAAGCGACGTTGCCAAAGCTTGGAAACGGTTAATCTGACCATCATCTTCGCCCTTATCATACTTACCGCGGATCAAATCAATCGCGTGTTTGAAATAACGGACGTTAATAAAACCGAGATAAAACGTGAAAAAGAACGAGGCAATGACAAGCCAAATCAAAATCAATGGCGCAGCTACTTCAGAGCCGCCCGCACAGAAATTTTCAGGATAACCCAAAGTCACGCCACCTTCACTGCAGTAGCGCAGCGGGAAGAAGACTGCGGATTCGACTTTATCCGCGAATTTCCCAACATAAAGATTAATAATTTCGTCTATACTTGCATCGACTGGTGCTGTCATTACGTCCCCATACTCTTTTTTATTTTATAAATATTTGATAATCAGCACAGCTTAGCATGCCACATGCAGAAAGCCAGAGAAGCAAAAAAAATGTCCACAGCTCTCACCGTAGCCATGGACAAAATAAATTTAATTACAAAATGATAAAGGCTTATTTAGCGCGTACAAATTGGGTTAGACACCGGATGCGAAGCATAGAAAGTCGATGCCCAATCACGGATCTGGCGGTCATTCAAACCCGCCGCACGTTCAATACGGCCACCATAATGCTGACAGAACACATCAGGGCGCATTTTTGCGGCTTCCAATGAGATTTTATTCGCAAATGTTGTACGTAATGTATTGAGTTTGCTTTCAGGTGATTTCACACCATTACGCGAGAAGTAAAACATCAATGTGTCTTCATAACCCGCGAAAATATCTTGATGTGTCTTTGTCCACGCACGATATTTAACGTATAGATTTTCACCCTGCGCGGTCATCAAATGCGAACAATTCAGGCCAATCACCATCAACTCACTATGGATGCGGATCCCCTGCTCGGCTTCAGCTTCTGACTTTGTATAACAGCCACTCGCCATAGCGGATGATGCCAAGACACTCATAGCCACAATCATTACAGAGAAAAAATGTGCAGTCTGACGAAGCATATAATTCAAATCCTCAAAAATTAGCTTACAGGCGTTATTAAGGCGCGACCTTCAAAATGAGCCAGCAAATTCTCAATCACTAACTCACCCATAACCGCGCGTGTTTCGCTTGTTGCACTGGCAATATGCGGCAACAAAACGACGTTATCCATTTTCTTTAATTCATCAGGAACATAAGGCTCTTTCGCATAAACATCAAGGCCTGCCGCCGCGATTTTCTTATTTACTAACGCTTCAATCAATGCCGTTTCATCAACAACACTGCCGCGCGCAATGTTAATCAACACGCCGCGCGAGCCCAAACATTCCAAAACGCCGCCATCAATTAAGTTATTCGTTTCTTCACCGCCGACGCAGGCCAGCATCAATATATCAGCATCATCCGCCATGGCTTTAAGGCTTGAATAATATTTATAATCAACGTCTTTCTTCTCGCTACGACCATGATAAACGACATTAATGCCAAAGGCTTCTGCACGACGCGCAATGGCACGCCCAATACGGCCAAGGCCAACAATCCCCATGGTTTTACGGGTCAGCGATGTTGATAATGGGAATGCCCCGCCATTGCTTGACCATTTCCCCACACGCACAAACATATCGGCTTCACAAATACGGCGCATGACTGATAACAACAACCCCATCGCAATATCCGCCACATCATCTGTCAGAACGTCTGGCGTATAAGTCACGGCGATATTACGGCGCTTTGCTTCATCAAGGTCGATGTTATTCACCCCAACACCATATTGCGCGATGATATCCAAATTAGGCAGCGCCTCCATCAAGCGTGCGCTGATCGTTGGGCCGTTATAAGTTGAAAGTACCGCATTAATATCCTTGCCCATTTCATGCAACGCTTGTTCTGGGTCTTGTTCCTTCCAAAGTTTAATCACGTTGAAATGATGCTCAAGCTCATCCATTTCACGCGGTAACATTGGCGCCATAGCCAGCAAAGAACGGGTCATAATCTCGATACCTTAAAAAATTGAATTGTTCTTATATCATAAAGTCAACGCTACATGATGTAAATTACTTGATTTATTTAGTCCAGATATGCTTTAACACTCATTCGCAACAAACTTATATAATTTAAAGGTTGGACTATGCCTAACGCAGAAAATAATAAGAAAAAACTTTTCATCAAAACATGGGGCTGCCAGATGAACGTCTATGACAGCCGTCGCATGGCGGATATTCTGCGTCCGTTCGGCTATGAAGTATCCGAAGAACCTGAAGATGCGGATATGATGATCCTGAACACATGTCACATCCGTGAAAAAGCGACAGATAAGGTCTTTTCTGAATTAGGCCGCATGCGCCGTTTGAAAGACAAGAAAGAAGCCGAAGGCGGTCAAATGCTTATGGCCGTTGCAGGCTGTGTTGCGCAAGCTGAAGGTGATTTCATTATTGAACGCGCCCCATATGTTGACCTTGTATTCGGCCCACAAACATATCACGAATTACCTGAAATGATCGCGAAGCTTACAGGCGCTTACGGTCAAGATCGCATCGTATCAACTGAACTTGATACCCAAACTAAATTTGATGCCTTGCCAGAAGAAAACAATAAACAAGGCGTAACAGCCTTTTTATCTGTGCAAGAAGGCTGTGATAAATTCTGTACCTTCTGCGTTGTGCCTTATACACGCGGCGGTGAATTCTCACGCAGTGTTGAGCAGATCGTGAACGAAGCGAAAGCCCTTATTGATAACGGCGCACGTGAAATTACATTGCTTGGCCAAAACGTTAATGCTTACCACGGCGAAGGCAAAGACGGTAAAACATGGACATTACCATTACTTATCGAAGAACTTGCGAAGCTAGACGGCCTCGACCGCATTCGTTACACCACATCACACCCACGTGATATGGATATGGCCTTGATTGAAGCGCATCGTGACATTGAAAAATTGATGCCTTACTTGCATTTGCCAATCCAAAGTGGCTCAAACAAGATTCTAAAAGCGATGAACCGTAAGCATGAGCGTGATATGTATCTCGACATTATTGCGGATCTACGCAAAGCACGCCCAGACATTGCGATGTCAGGTGACTTTATTGTTGGTTTCCCTGGTGAAACAGACCAAGACTTCGAAGATACAATGGATATCGTTCGCCAAGTTAAATATGCAAGCGGCTATTCATTCAAATATAGCGCACGCCCAGGTACACCTGCGGCAAACATGACTAACTTAGTGCGTGAAGACGTTAAAGCAGAACGTTTAGCCGCGCTTCAAAACTTGATTAATGAATATCAGTTGGACTTTAATACAAAATGTATTGGCATGACTATGCCTGTTCTTTTTGACCGAGCGGACAAAGCGGGCGATAAATTACATGGCCGCACAGCGTATAATCAGGCGATTCACGTACCGGGCCCAGCACGTTTGATGGGGCATAGCGCGAATGTCATCATTACAGGCGCTTTCGCAAATTCATTAACAGGTACGCTAGAACTGCAAGAATCTGTTTTGAAATCTGCTTAGACTCAGCTATCGTTAATGCTGTATTAACATGTATTTGCAATACTAATTCTATATGACGCAAGATATTGAAGTTATAAACAGCATTAAACATTCACAATCCGGCAATTCACTCTGCTTGGAATTCGATGACAACAAGCTGTTACGTGCCCTCTACGGCCCGCAGAACGAAAATCTCAACCTCCTCGAAAAAGAGCTGAATATTAATATATCAGATCGTGGCAATGTGATTTGCATTTCCGGCGATCCGTCATCTATTAGTTTTGCAGATCAAATCATCCTTGAATTATGGGATACCATTAAAAAGAACAAGCATTTATCAACGCAGGACATTGACGCAGCGATACGTTTCGCCCGCGCCAATGCCGACACCGATGAACGGAGCAGCATGGATACAGATCATAAAGACAAAGCACCGAAAAGTGACAATCAAGACCCGCATCATAAAGGGTTTTCACCATCGGAAATCGTCACCCGTAAGAAAAAAGTTGCGGCACGCACACCAAAACAATCTGAATATATTGAATCCCTCAAGAAAAAGGAGCTTGTCTTCGGCATTGGCCCTGCAGGTACAGGTAAAACATATTTGGCCGTCGGCATGGCTGTTGAAATGTTTGAAAAGCAATTGGTCGACCGCATGGTTTTCTGTCGCCCAGCCGTTGAGGCAGGTGAAAAACTTGGTTTCTTGCCGGGGGATTTGAAAGAAAAAGTTGACCCCTATATTCAACCGATCTATGACGCGCTACACGATTTTATCGGCAATGAGCGCATGGAAAAGCTGATTGAGCGCGGTGAAATTGAAATCGCTCCACTAGCCTTTATGCGTGGCCGTACTTTGGCGCATGCTTTCGTCGTACTTGATGAAGCGCAAAATACAACATCCGCACAAATGAAAATGTTCCTTAGCCGTATGGGTGAAGGCAGCCGTATGGTCGTGAATGGCGACCCACATCAAACGGACTTACCCCCGGGGCAAATTTCTGGTCTGACTGAAGCCATTGTCATCTTAGAAGGCATTGAAGGCACTAGTTTCACGACATTCACCAACAAAGACGTTGTCCGCCATAAAATGGTTCAACGTGTATTGGATGCATATGACCGCCATGCCCGCTAAGAATACGCCGCAGATAGACATCACAATCGAAGATGACAGGTGGGGCGAAATCCTGCCTGAACAGAAAATTCATGCGCTGATTGGCACAATATGCGAATCTCTTCCAGATGATCATGACCTACAAGGCTTAGACGGGCATTTTGAAGTCAGCATCACACTCTGTAATGACCCATTCATACAAGATATAAACAAAGAATGGCGCGGCAAAGATAAGCCGACCAATGTATTATCATTCCCACAATTTGATGACATTGCCGAAGAAGCAGCCTTTTTACCAGAAGAAGTCGCCGCCCCACTTGGTGATATATTCATCGCCTATGACACCGTTAAGCGTGAAAGCGTTGAACAAGACAAAACCATGCATGACCACAGCATGCATATGTTCGTGCACGGCTTTTTACATCTGATTGGCTATGACCATATAGAAGATGATGAAGCGGAGGAAATGGAAGCTTTGGAAATAAAAATACTGCAACGCATAAATATTGCAAACCCTTATGAAAACATGTATATAGAAACTATTAATTGAGAAATGGCAAAGATGAGCAATACATTATATAGCGATAGCGCTGACGAACCCGGCCAGAGTCCCATGGCGGACGATACATTAGACACCCCAAAAACATCTGAGAATAACGGCAACGGAAACGGTGAAAGCAAAAAGAAAACCAAGCTTTTCCCGAATTTCGCTAAACGTCTATTCCGCAAGACTGAAAACGATATCCGCGAAGCATTAGCTGACTATATGGAAGACAGCGAAGACGACGACAGCGTTGATTACATCGTTAAGCATGAACGCGACCTAATCAGCAACGTTTTGAAACTTCGCGACCTAACCGTTTATGACGTAATGATCCCGCGCGTAGATATCGTTGCCCTCAATGTTGACAGTGAATATGCTGACATCGTTGAAATGATCCGTGATAAACAGCATAGCCGCATCCCTGTTTACAAAGAAAACTTAGATAACACGATTGGCTTTGTGCATTTAAAAGATATTCTGACCTGTACATTAAAAGGTGAAACATTCGATATCACACAAATAGTTCGTGACATCCCTATTCTCGCACCATCGTTGCCAGTTATTGACCTGCTAATGCAAATGAAGCAAACCAAGCAGCATATCGCCATGGTTATTGATGAATATGGCGGCATTGACGGCCTTGTGACAATTGAAGACATCACCGAAGCCATTGTCGGTGAAATCAGCGATGAATTTGATGCCGAAGAAGATCCTGAAATTGTCTTTAAAGATTCAACAATCATTGCCGATGCACGTGTTTACCTTGATGACCTCATCGAAGAAACAGGCATTCAACTTGGTGATGAAGAAGAATTAGAAGACATCGATACGCTTGGTGGTTACATCACAAACAAGATCGGTCGTGTGCCTGCACGCGGTGAAGTCTTGCGTGATCGTAAAAATGCGATTATCTTCGAGATTATTGATGCTGACCCACGCCGTATTAAACGTGTACGCATCAAGAAAACCGCATAATTAACAAAAGCGAACACATATAATCACCATGGCTGCGTTTATCTTGCCATATGGCTTAGCCTTTATATTAGGGCTGCTTTCGGCTATTGCCTTACCGCCACTGAACAGCTTACCGCTGACACTTGGCGCATTAACGGCGTTTTTCTATATATTTCTAAAAATGCAGCCAAAGCGCGTGGCTTTATACTGCTATCTCTTCTTTGTCGGCTATTTCATTATTGGCCTCTACTGGATTGGTAATGCTCTTTTAGTCGAAGGTAATGAATATCGCTGGGCATGGCCACTCGCTGTCCTAGGGCTGCCACTTGGCCTTGGATTATTTTATGCCCTTGCCGGCTGGTATAGCCGTAAAATTAGCACAAACGCGGGGCCCCTATTAAAAACGCTCATCCTTGCCCATGCCATTATTGGCGCTGAATTTATACGCAGCTATATATTCACAGGCTTTCCATGGAATCTCCTCGGCACGACATGGAGCAATTATCTCCCCCTGATGCAATCCGCCAATATATGGGGCTTACTCGGCCTTACATGGTTGATGGTTTTAATATCCGCACTGACCGGCTACGCATTATATGAGACACGCCGCAAGCTACGCTTCACATCACTGGGGTTCGCCATCGCTTTAATCACGTTAAATTACGGCTACGGCCTTTATAACTTAAACCAAAAAACAGAACGCCTAAGTGAAAAGGCTATTCATGTCGTCGCAATCCAGCCGAATATCTCTAAACATGAAAAATGGGATCTTTTTTTATTCCAAAAAAATCTTGATAAGCTGATTAACACAACACTTGAAGGCATCGCCCAAGCGCAAACAGAAAACACGCCGCTCTATATCATCTGGCCTGAAACAGCACTGTCTTATCACTTCACTGAAAATAAGAACTTCATCAAACAGATTATCGCGCGTTTTATCGAGGCCGCGGGAACAGAAGACATCACTTTCATCACCGGCGCACTGACCCGTGAGTTTGACGCAGCTGCGGATCAAATGAGTTACCGCAACGCCACACTTTATTTCAACGCCAATGGCGACATTATCGCTGACTACGCAAAATCACATCTTGTGCCTTTTGGCGAATATATTCCTTTCCAGCAATATATCCCGCTCAAAACCGTTACAGGCTTTACAGGATTTGAAAAAGGCCAAGGCCCTGAATATATTACAGCGGGTTCACTACAGCTTTTGAACAAAATCTGCTATGAAATCATCTTCCCAAGCGAGTTTATCCCACCGCGTAAAGAGCCAGAAAACACCGCTCACGCCATCATTCATATAACCAATGATGCATGGTATGGCGCATCAACTGGGCCATATCAGCACCTAAACCTTGCAAAATATAGGGCAATTGAAAATAATACACAAATTTTTCGCAGTGCAAACAAAGGCTTTAGCGCGATTATTTCATCAAATGGATATACTTTAGATGAATCTAATATGCGAACACAATCTTTTGCTTATACAAATTTTTATCCATATAAAACAAAGAGTTCTGTGTACATACTAGTTGGTATTTGGTTGACCCCTTTACTTTTAGGGCTGCTGAATACTATATTACTCGTAATAGGCTTGAGAAAAAGAATATAAAAAGCCGCCTAAAAACCCTTTTTTACTAACCTTTTAGATAGTTGTATCCTGTATGCAACGAAAATATAACAACTGCAGTTAAAAAGGGCTTTTAGGCTCTATCGCAATATATAAGGAGTATCTAATTCAATGGAGACTGGAACTAATAAAAATAAAGCACCACACCCAGTTGATGTTCATGTTGGCGCAAAGATTCGCCAACGACGCACCATGCTAGGCGTTTCGCAAGAAAAACTGGCCGATAGCCTCGACCTTACTTTTCAGCAAATTCAAAAATATGAAACAGGTCGTAACCGTGTAAGCGCGAGCCGCCTATATGAAATTGGTGAAATTCTAGATACAGATATCGCTCACTTCTTTGATGGGTTCAGCAATAATGACAATAACGCGCTTTATGGCTTGGCTGAAAACAAGCAAGCAAGCTATGGCAGTGCACCAAAAGACATTATGAACGAAAAAGAAACGCTAGAACTTATCAAAGCTTATTACGCAATAGATGATGTTAAACTGCGTAAGAGCCTCGTAAAAACGATGAAACAAATTGCTAAAACGACTGACTAAGTCTTACTGGCAATAAATCGTGTATCAGTTACAAAAATACGGTGATCTTCACCGTATTTTTTTTTATACTTTTCATCCGAATATTGAACGTCACAAAGGTTTACAGGGCAATGCATAACATACAAAACTACATCTTCACGTCAGAATCTGTTTCAGAAGGCCATCCAGATAAAATATGTGATCGTATCTCCGACCGCTTAGTCGACATGCATTTAGCTGTTGATCCAGAAGCACGTACAGCCATTGAAACCGTTGTGACAACCAATTACGTTGGCGTCAT
>JASBUS010000089.1 GCA_030147745.1 Alphaproteobacteria bacterium | reverse complement strand
TCTACAAATCAAAAGTCACGAACATGATTGTGCGATCGTTTCAGGCAGTGAATTTGCAAGTCGCTATTTTCGTCCCGGTTTCTATGAAAACACGTCCCTAATTAATAATGAAGGTGGCTTATCCCTTGAAGCAGATTTTCTACGCTTCACTTTATCCGATGGTGCTGGCGCATTCATTCTTGAAAACAAACCCAATCAAAACAGCCTCTCATTAGAAATTAAATGGATTAATTTGCGATCCTATGCAGATCGGTTTGATACCTGCATGGTCGGTGGCGGAAGAAAAACAAACGACCAAATGTCCTATTGGGGCGATTACGAAACCCCCGCAATGGCAATGACTGACGGTGCATTAATGCTCACACAAGATTTTGATTTAATGAAACAGATGATCCCTGTGTGGGTTTCACATTATCTAGATTTAATTGATCAAAGAAAAATTTGCATCGACAATATCGATCATGTCTGTTCGCATTACTCTTCACATTCACTACGTGAAGAAACGATAAAGCTTCTCAAGCAAGCTGATGCAATGATAGATGAAAAAAAATGGTTCAGCAATCTATATTCAAAGGGCAATACGGGCGCAGCATCCATCTTTATTATGTTGGATGAGCTTTTATCAAGCCGTGTATTACAAAAGGGTGAACAAATTTTATGTCATGTTCCTGAAAGTGGGCGATGTTTAAACGGTTTTATGATGTTGGAGGTTGTATAAATGACAATAATGAAAAGTGCAGATGTATTGCGTGGTCTAATCAAAGTTTGGACAGATTTCGAGAGCGCGCTCAATAACGTCGCAATTATAGACAAACTTAACCGTGGTAAATTCCGCGACGAGGATTATAAGAATCTTCTTTTAAATCATCGCCAACAAGTTGTTGAAGGTGGCCGCTGGATTGCGAGAGCTGCGTCCAATATTAGTGCGGAGTATTTTGACATTCGCTCTAGCTTTATGCAGCATTGCGTGACCGAGCACCAAGATTTTAGAATGCTCGAAGATAACTATGTATCCATGGGCGGAGCATTAGAAGACATTCAAAATGGAGAGAAGAACATCGGTACTGAAGCGCTCAATGCCTTTATGTTTTATAATGCGAGCCAAGCCAACCCATTTAATTTGCTTGGTGCGATGTTTATAATTGAGGGCCTTGGTCAAAATTTGGCTGGAGCATGGGGCAGAAAAATCCAAAAGCAACTAAACTTAAAAGAAGAGCAAGTTAGTTTCTTGCTCTATCATTCCGAACATGATGACGACCATATGGCAGAGTTACACAACGTTCTCGATTCCGGAATTCTTAATATACCCAATATGGGGCGCGACATCATTAAAACCGCAAAAATTACTGCACGGCTTTATAAATTACAGCTAGAGGAGCTTGGAAATGTCTAACCAGACAACGCTTGATATTCAGCACGATCCGCTTAACCCAGACCCATGGTTAGCCCTTGCGTTAGATAAAAGCACATTTTTTGAACAATCCGCTAAAGATGCATTACTTCGTAATAATGGCACTTGGTCACGACGCATTTTATTACCGATCATTCGTCCTTTTGCACGTGTAATGATCGCCTTAACGCGCTTCGTTAGATTATTTATACCGCGCACACTGACTTCATCAAAAATGTTGCATAAGCTCATATGCTGGGGAATGACAAATTTTGTTAGTCGTGATGCGAATTATCTCATCTTAAGACATTTCACAATGGGCAGTCAGGTTTTAAGGTTCCTGAATGATAATCTTGCCGACGGACAATTATCATCACGACCATTAAAACCTTATAAAATCAAAGACCTTGAAGATAATTTCTTCGTTCAACATGACTTAAATATATATAATTTCATAACTGAACTCGGTATCTATCTGCAAGATAAAGAGTTGCGTAGCTTAAGCAAAGCAATAAGCGACATAGATTTCTCTGCGATTGAAGACTTCAACGATCGAATTGAAGCGCTCCCTAATAAGTGGCATAATTTTCTAGACTTACAAAGTGCTATTGAGCTTTATACGCCGCTCTTTGCTTTTTTTCTTTCTCGCGAAGACTTTGAACGGGCAAGCAATTCCTTACAGCTTGATGAAACAGTTGCAATATACGCCGCCACATTATTTGAGAAAACAGAGATTCTTAGCCTTGTGAACAACAAGCACCCTATGGTTCCGCTTTCTACAATCGAAGCTGGCTTCAGATTAATGTTACATGGTGTCGACGCTGAAAACCTATACGGATTTATTAAATATATTCGCGATAACAGCTGAAAAAGACATTCTGATCACGAATATAACCCTTTCTTATCGACTAAATAATGCTATTTTAATGGCATAGCTTTAGGGGGGCTATGTCATGGCGAAAGCACAGCAAAGCATATCTGAAAGTTACGTCACGCGTTTGGTTGAAACGATGACGGCGCAATATTTGAACATATTGGCAAAGCGTGAGCCTAAGACGGTTGATTTACTCGCCGATAAAAAAAAGATTCAGGATTTACCCCGAAAAGCCGACCGTATGGCCGGTTATATAGAATTTTGGGACAGCTTAAATGAGGCGCAGCAATATGCGCTGTCCACCCATGATGCTAAACTTAATCAACTGGCTCGTTTGGCGCGGATTATTGGTACAACGGAGATTGTCTGGGCGCATAATTCATTAAAGACCACTAATGCTGGCGCTATTGATTATGTGTTAAAACAATTCCGCGAAAATGGCGTCAGCGCGCCGCAGGTACAAAAATTCATCAATGAAAATGCGCAGGCGTGGTTTAGCTTAACAGGCCACCCAACCAACCCCACCACACTTGAATATACCTTGGCGCAAATCGACCTTGCCAAAGTCATTGCAAATCCTAACGCCACGCCCGCCGCCTTTAAAAAGGCTTTAGCGCGCCTCTGTGACACGCCGATTGTCGGCGCGCATAAAACGCCGCTTGATGAAGCCAAAGAAACACTCGGTACACTTGATGTCATTTTTGACAGCGCGGTTGCCCTTAAACATTTATTTGAAGATGCACTCGATAAACATGGCTATGCTGCGGAAGGCGTCAAAATCACTCGCGCCCTTATTCGCCCATGCGTTTGGACTTTAGGTGATGGCGATGGTAACGAAAATTTAACCGCCGCGGTGCTTGAGGAAGGCATTGCCCTGCATCGTGCCCGCATTGCCGCACGTTATGGGGAAACAGGCGCAGCGATCATCAGTTTAGCGCGCCACCATAAAATCAGTGCAGATTTAATCCAAGAGATCGAAACATTACAGCATCACATTCAGACCGTTGAAACAGGACGCACAGAATCCTTTTCCCTCAAAGCCGAAGCCATTGCTGAAACCCTCCGCCAGCATCCGAATGGCGCGGCGACCGCCAAAGCTATGGATGAATTTGCGTATCTGATCCGCTGTTTTGGGCGTAATTTTGCCAAAATTGATATCCGCCATAATGCGGTTGATATAATGGCGACAGTCGACAGCATCCTTACAGGCTCTGGCCTTGCGCATGACGATGCGTTTTCTGCACTTAGTCTTGATGAGCAAGGTTATAAACTCTCGGCTTTGTTAGAAGATGACAAAACCTTAGAACGTCTTAGTAAAGAAGCTTTGAAAGCCGTTAAAAAAGACGCCACAGCCGCGCGTATATTAGGGCGGCTATCCGTTATTGGCGCAAATCCCGATATGTGCGAGAAACTGATCATCGCGGAGACCACGCATGCGGCACATGCCTTGGCCGCTTTATTGCTACTTAAAATCACGGGCAACCCGATTGCCAATGAACATAGCCGTATTGATTTGGTGATTTTATGCGAATCCGTCGCGGATCTGGTCAGTATTGGGCATACTCTTGAAACGCTGCTTGAAAATAAATCTTTCCGCGCCCATGTCGTCAGCCGTAAGCGCCTAATTGCAATGATTGCCAAAAGCGACACCACACGTCAGGACGGGCGCGGTGAAGCTGAATATGCGCAATATGAAGCGGCTGTTGAAATTTACCGTATCGCCGAATTGATGAAACGTAAGCATACGGAGCTAGAAGGCGTGCTCGTTTCCGTCAAAAATGGCGGCGGTCATGCCTTGCAGCGCGGGGGCGGGCGCGTCACCGAGATTCCTGCCGTACATGGGCGCGCTGCAGCCGATGCGCGCGTGACAGATATAGGCCCTTCGACCCTAACCATTCAAGGGCAGCAGCAAAGTATATTATTCTGCCCCGGTAAAGTCGCGATTGGCAGTTTAGAAGCCTTCGCCGCGCAAAATTTATATACCAAAGCGGGCATCCAAGGTGAAATGCCACCGCCGAGTTTTTCCAAAAATGCCAACCGTCAATATGCGCGCGCCGATGCATGGCTATATGCCAAAACCGCAGGTAAAGCCTTTGATGACCTGATTAAAAACAATCAGGCGATTGATGAATTATTTGTCGCCGCGCCATGGCTTGCGATGAAAGCAGGCAATGTCAGCTCCCGCCCAGCTAAACGCGGTGAAAAGCAAGTTGGCCCTGGCATTACGCCAGCGGAAGCCAAAGGTAAAAACCCACGCGCGTTAGAAGGCCGTGCCATATCAGGGGAGCGTTTAAGTGCGCATGCCTGCCTGCCTGTTTTCTCGGTGATTGGCCTTGTTGAGGCGATGGAAGCCGTTCGCCATTTTGGCACAGCCTGCGCAAACCCTGATAAATATGGTGACGCCCTGCATCACCTATATCGTGCCCATAAAATTCAACGTGACGCGGCGCGCGCGACCATTAATGTCGTGGCGATGGCTGATTTTGATATTGCTTGGCCGTTGCTGATTGGCCGTAAACGCCCAAACCGTCAACATATTGCCAAATTAGCGGCGGCATTCACTTGTGATCCTGCGCCCAATAGCAATCCGCCCGAAGTGACTTTGGCTTTTTTAGAAGATTATTTCTTCCGCGCTGAACAACTAACCTACAGCATGGTTGCAGGTCAGCCACCGCCGCAGAATATGCGCCATGGCGGAGCTTTGAAAAAATTATGGCCTGAACTTGCCCTGCAGGTGGCGCAGCGCAACCGTCATGCCGAATTCGCACGGGTGATTGAATGTTACCGCACCCGTCAATTTGACGCCGCGCCTGACGTGCCGCTTAGCGAAGACGCGTTCCGCATTACGCAGGCGCTTTATACCGCCGCAAATGTCATTAACGCCCCTGTCGGCATATTGGCGACCCGTACAAAATTAGAACCCGTCAAAGAAATTGAAGGCACAGGCAAAACCACATTCATGCGGCCAAAAAGCTTCCGCGAAAAGCATATTGCTCATTTACTTTCAATCCCTGCCGCAATGCGTGACGATTAAGTCCTTTAAAACATTATAAATATTGGCAAATATTGACTTTTTCATAACGTTCAGGCATTATCGTTGTGTTGCTTTTTATAGAGGGTGAAAATGGCCAAAAAATTTGATTCAGATAGTGCTATACGTTATGCCGCCGTTGATAACGCGGGCGTTGGCTATTGCGGACGCGGTACATATAACATTCTGACCCATATGGGCCTGCCTGCAACCAAAGCAAATGGTTGTGATTGGGACGAAACTTTGCCGAAAGATGGCTGGATCAAAGTCTCTGGCTTAACCCCTGAAACTGCGCCGCCGGGCGCTGTCCTTGTTTATGAGAATGATGCCGCTATGGGCAAAGCTAATCGCGGTACTGGCGGCGGGTCATATGGTCACGTTGAAGTTGTTGCCGAAATTGGCGGTGTACGTCGTTATGTATCGGACGCCGCACGCAAGAATTACGGCGGCACAGTCGCTGATAACTTTGAAGGCGTTTATATTCACCCAAGCATGATGACGGCTGAACAGGCGCAAAAATATGGCCTGACAGCATCAAAAAGTTTTAATCAAAACAGCAAAGCAGGCGCCGTTGTTGCATCAGGCGCAAATGCAGATGCTGGCGCGCCCCCTGCGGCAGATAATGCTGCGCAGTTTGATGGTATGAATTTCTCTGAAATGTTTAAATTCATTTCCAGTATCCTTGAGGTACTGTTTAAAGGTATGTCCAAAGACGACGCGATGAAACAATGGGTTTCTGGCGCGGATGAAGTGGGCCAATTTAAAGATGACGCACCAAAAGCAAAGGCCGATGCAAATGCGGACGCAGATGATGATTACACCCTTGATGATTTAGGCGAAGATATGCAAATCGATAAGCCGCTCGTCACCATGGATAACCGCGCGGTCCTTCCACAAAACAAGCTAGATCCTGCAAAGCCAGATGTCAAAACTGACGTTAAAGCGGACATGTAAAACTGTCTTATATGGCAACTATCTAAAATTGTAGTGAAGTTTAAGATTATAGAAACGGTGTTTTGCTATACTATTTCTATAGGCTAATTCTAAAATATAGATCTAATTCGTCTAACGCATTGAATATGAACCTTAATCAGCATTGGGGATGTTATGTGGGTCGAGTTATTGATACAGTCCATTAAATTATTTTTCTTGAGATTTATTGAATCGACAAGAGGTTCGGTTTTGCCTTTTGTCGCACTTTCCTTGCCCATTATATTGGGCACAGTTGGCCTTGGCACGGATGCAGGCATGTGGCTATCGGAAAAACGTCATTTACAGCGCGCCGCAGATGCTGCTGTGCTGTCCGCAACATGGGAACTTGCCTATAAAAGTGAAAACACCATGAAATCCGTGGCCTATGACGAAGCCCTTAAAAACGGCCTCAATACGTCCCGCGGTGGCCAGATGGTTTTAACCGAAGCAGATAATGATATTATTTGGGTGACGTTATCACAGCGGACGGAGCTGTTTTTCTCCTCCCTCATTTTCGAAGCCGCGCCAACCGTATCGGTAAGTGCCGCGGCGCAGGTCGATCAACATCCAAGCCAATTCTGCGTTTTGGCGTTAGACGAATCCGTTGATGATGCCTTTACGACCTATGGTAGTTCAGATGTAAACACCCCTGAATGTAGCGTCGCTGTGAATTCAAAAAGTGACCAAGCTTTTACTTTATCGGGTAGCGCCGCCGTGACTTTGGGCGATATCTATATTGCTGGGCAATCAGAAATTGGCAGCAATGTCGACTTCACCTACGATACGATGAAAGAAGGCAAACGCCCGATTGAAGACCCTTATGCGGGTTTGGAGGTGCCTGATTTCAACAAATGTGATTACACGAATTATCACGTCTCTTCTGATGCCACGCTTTCACCTGGTGTTTACTGTAAAGGCTTAGCCATTTCAGGTACGAATGACGTCGTCATGGAACCGGGCGTTTATATTATTGATGGCGGAACATTTAAAGTGACAGGTGGCGGCTCGCTCATCGGCAATGGCGTGACGATTATTCTGACTGGTAGCGGTAATAATTATGCGCAGGTTGATATTTCAGGTGGGCGCTATGTTGAACTTTCTGCGCCATTAAAGGGCGAAGAATGGGCGGGGATTGTGTTCTATCAAGACCGTGAAGCGCCACAAAAAGATAACCTACAAAATAAAATTACAGGGTCAAATAATATCATTTTTGACGGCGCAGCTTACTTCCCATCACAAGGGTTATGGTTTGGCGGCAACACCACCATCGCCACCGAAGAAGAAGCCTGTACGCAGCTGATCGCCCGCACGGTGACCATCGCGGGTAACCCACGCATGGGTAATAATTGTGATGAATATGGGGTCGAGATTTTCAGCCCACCTAGCGTTGATCTTATTTTCTAATGCGGGGGCTTGATCATGATTAAATCTTTTATGCATTACATTAAAAACAGCCATGGGGCATCCGCAACGGAGTTTTCGTTATTAGCGCCTGTGTTGGTTTTATTATTGGTCGGCACAATTGATTTTGGCCTATTCATCAAACAGGAATTACAGTTACAAAAAATGGTCAGTGAAACAGCAAGCTATGCCGCCCGCATCCAAGGGGATAGCAATTTAGACGCCGTAGCCGAAGGGGCTTATGAAGGGGATTTCAGCAAAGTCACATTAGATACCGTCCTTGAATGTAGCTGTAGTGACGGCGCGGCGCAGACCTGCCCCGCGGACTGCGCAGATGATGACTTTGAACGCCGCTATGTCAGCATTAGTGCTTCGGGGACATATCAGCCCTTATTCCCTTACCCCGGCCTGCCTGAACAAATGGTGCTGCAAAGCACGGCACGTATGCGCATTGATTGAGAGGTGAAAAATGTTCAGTGAAAAGCTTAAAAATTTCTGCGGCATTTATCGCGCCTGTCAAAAGGGCACGGCGGCCATTGAATTTGCTTTATTGGCCATTCCGTTCTTAATAGCGATATTCGGCATCATGGAAGCCGCCCGCATCATGTATACCAATAACAGCGCGCAATATGCGCTTGAAGAAGTCAGCCGCCAAATTTCATTAAATGAAGATATGACCGCTGAGGCGATTGAAGCACTTGCCAAAGAAAAGCTCAGCGACATGAAGGTCAATCAAAGCGATTGGGACATTACCACCAACATTGTTACCAATGGCGGCGCAGACTTCATCGAAATCATCGCGCGCGCCCGCATGTCGAGCCTAATGCATGACCTAATCCCAGAGAAATTAGATTTATTCACCATTGAAGCGACCGTCAAAACAGCGCTGACGGATTAAAATCTTAGCTTGGAGACAATGCTGCTTTAGGCTGCGGGGCATTAGCTGGTTGCTGCGCATCCACATTTGTTTTGATAAACTGTTCAATCTGTGCCGCTGGACGTGCGCCACTTAATACATCTTTTTGTTCACCATCTTTATAGAGTAGAACTTGCGGTAAAGCATTGCCAACAGATATATCTTTTACGGCTTGCGGATAAGCGATATTACCGCGCTTGCGTTCTCGGATACTGCCTTCTTGCATGACAACGGTTAAGCGCACAACATCAATACCATCTGCACTCAGCTTAGTCAGCGCTTTATCTAATTCAGGTTTCATGCGTTCACAATGCGGGCTTAAGCCAGTGGTTAATTCGACCGCGACATATTTGCCCTGCAATGCTTCATTTTTGAGAATATCTTTAATGGTCTCGCCACTATCTTTATATTTACCGAGCATCGATGAATCGAGCACTAAAGCTTGATAAGCCCCTTGCGTTTTTAAGTCTTGCGCTAGGCTGTTTATTGTTGTGGTGATATTCGTTTCTACTGGCGCATCTGTGACGCTTTCTGCATTTGCGAAACTGCCGGTTAACAACCCTGCTGTTAATGTGCCAATGCCCAACATCAATTTTCCGCGACTTAGTGCCATAACGCCTCACTTAAAACATAAAGATTAATTTAAGACATTATATTACAGCAGCTATTTACATAGGGCAATTTTATGTAATAACCGATTGTTATTTATATGGAATTTATACCCCATAACATATTGAAAATTTATATGCACTTCATGCGGATTATTCTGTATAATATTACCTTAAGTTAATATAACGGATGTCATTTAAGGAGCACGTAAGGACAGTGAACAGGCCAGCATTTGAAGCGTTAGATAGCTTTATTTATACGATTAATGCCGCCCAAAATCTCGATGAAATCCTCAATATTCTACAAAATATAATTAAGTCCTATGGCTTTGACCGTTTTACCTATTGGCTTAGATGGGCTGAGATTGATAAAGAACCCATCGCCATCACAACTTACCCCGAAAACTTCGTAAACAGATATATCGCAAAAGACTACCAAGCCCATGATATGGTCGGGCGTTTATCATCACATACCAACACGCCCTTTGTCTGGACGGATATTTCAAAGAGATTTGAAATCACAAAAATGCAAAAAGTCCTGTTTGATGAAAGCCAATCCGTCGGCATTCAATCTGGCGGCAGTGTCCCCATACATGGCCCGAACCAAACGCAGGCGACATTTTCGGTTGTCAGTGATGCCGATTACAAGGAATTTGATAAGCTCTTTAACCACCATCGTCATGAGCTGCATATCATCGCCGCCTATGCCCATGAAAAGATTTTGTCATTAGGCATCGACAGCCATATTAACCGCGCATCCCTGACGACCCGTGAAACTGAAGTGCTGCTTTGGGTATCACGCGGTAAAACATATTGGGAAATTGGGCGCATCCTGAATATTCAAGAAGGCACAGTGAAAAAATATATGCAGCGCATATTTGACAGTCTGCAAGTCTCCAATAGCAGCCACGCGGTCGCCAAAGCCATTATTAACGGCCTTATTATACCTTAATATGGTTATAGTCTACTTTAGTGGTCTTTTTTACATGCGTAAATTCTTCCATAATTGAGCTTAAAAATTCGCGGCTACTTTTTCGCTAGCCGCTAAAGACCACCTCAATATTTACAGCAATAAATTTTCAGCAATATACGTAGAGCCACATATGTCCACACGCGATACAAAAATTGAAAAAATCACAGATTTAGCGCAGTTAACGCCGCAGGAAACGCAAATTTACTGCGCCACGCTACATAAAAAAGTGCAAAAAATTAGCGCCCTCGAAACCGAACTAAAGGCCTTAAGCAAACGGGCCGCAGACAATGGCTTGGCCCGTACGCAATATTTTATTGATCAAGCCTTAACAGCATTGAAAAGCCTAGATTAATAAAGCTCAAAGCTTTGACGTGGCCTATAATACATTTAATTCATCTCGATTATTTTTAACCGCAAGGCATTGGCAATAACACTGACCGAGGATAGAGACATTGCCGCGGCGGCGATGATTGGTGATAAAAGAATGCCAAAGAATGGATATAAAATCCCTGCGGCAATCGGCACGCCAGCCATGTTATAAATAAAAGCGAAGAACAAGTTCTGACGAATATTGGCCATCGTCATCACCGATAATTTGCGCGCGCGGACTATGCCCATCAAATCGCCTTTGAGCAGGGTCACGCCCGCACTTTCCATTGCGACATCTGTGCCTGTGCCCATCGCAATCCCGACATCTGCCGCGGCGAGGGCAGGGGCATCATTTGTGCCATCACCCGCCATAACGACGACTTTTCCATCTGCTTGTAGTTTTTTGACAATACGCCCCTTATCTTCAGGTAGAATCTCTGCCTCTACATCTTCTATACCGAGCTGTTTCGCAACAGCTTCTGCAGTACGGCGATTATCCCCTGTTAACATCACAATATGGATGCCTTGTGCATGTAAGGCTTTAATCGCATCAGCCGTTGTCGCTTTGATTGGGTCAGCAATAGCGATTAATCCTGCGACCTTATTGGCCACTGCAATAAAGATCACCGTTGCCCCATTGCTACGCAATTCATCCGCGTCAGAGAGCAAAATGGACACATCAATCGCATGTTCATCCATTAACATCACATTACCAAGAGCGACATCATGGCCTTGCGTTTTGCCGATCACACCCTTGCCTGTAGGAGAATCAAACTCTTCAGCAGCTTTTATATCTACGCCCCGATCTTTTGCCGCCACGACAATTGCATGGGCAAGCGGATGTTCGCTGCCCTGCTCTAAAGAAGCCGCATAGCCGAGTAATTCATCTTCCGTGAAACCTTCTAACGCGACAATTTTCGTGACGCTTGGCTTCCCTTCGGTAAGCGTCCCTGTTTTATCAACAACCAAAGTATCGACTTTCTCCATACGCTCTAAAGCTTCGGCATTTTTGATCAAAACCCCTGCGCCTGCGCCTTTACCGACACCGACCATAATTGACATTGGGGTAGCCAAGCCCAAAGCACATGGGCAAGCAATAATCAAAACACTTACTGCGGCAATCAAGCCATAGCTGAATGCAGGCACAGGGCCATAGAGCATCCACATAGTGAAGGCAATAACAGCACAAAGAATCACAGCAGGAACAAACCAGCCTGCAACAACATCCGCCAATCTTTGAATCGGGGCGCGACTGCGCTGTGCTTCTGAGACCATATGAACAATTTGTGACAGCATCGTGTCTTTGCCGATACGCTCCGCCTTCATCACAAAGCTGCCAGTTTGGTTCATAGTCGCGCCAATAACCTTGCTTTCCGTCTGCTTCATTACAGGCATAGACTCGCCTGTCACCATGGATTCATCAACGGCACTTTTGCCTTCAACCACGACACCATCCAAAGGCACTTTTTCACCTGGGCGCACGCGTAATAAGTCGCCGACTTTGATTTGGTCAAGTTCGACATCAGCTTCCGCGCCATGTTCATCAATGCGGCGCGCTGTTTTTGGCGCAAGGTCTAACAACGCGCGAATGGCGCCGCCCGTTTGTTCGCGCGCCTTTAATTCAAGCATTTGCCCCAATAACACCAACACCGTAATGACAGCGGCTGCTTCATAATACACCGCAACCAGACCATTTTGACGGAATGCGTCAGGGAAAATATTGGGCAAAAATGTCGCAATAACACTATATAGCCATGCCACGCCCGTCCCCATCGCAATAAGCGTAAACATATTCAAATGACGTGCTTTTAACGACTGCGCCCCCCGTTCAAAGAAAGGTTTACCCGCCCAAAGCACCACTGGCGTGGCTAGCACAAATTGTATCCAATTTGAAAGTGACGCATTAATATAATGATGAATGTTAAAAACATGCCCGCCCATTTCCAACATAAAAACAGGCAAGGTAAGAGCAAATGCTATCCAGAAACGTTTACGCATATCTGTAAGTTCTGGGTTTTCACCTTCTGAACCGGTTATTGTTTCAGGTTCAAGTGCCATGCCACAAATTGGGCAATTACCAGGACCTTGCTGACGAATTTCAGGATGCATCGGGCAGGTATAAATAACATCTGCGCCAACAGGTATATTTAAAGGTTTATCCTGCGCAGCATGATGATGCCCATGGTGACAGCATGGCTTATCAGTGGACTCTTCCGTTTTTTTCATGTCGCAATGCGCGTGATCATGGTCTTGATGATTATGTTGCATAGTAAGATCTCCATTAAAAATTATTTATCTTGCATTGGCAGTTTCAGCTTCCATTGCATATAGACCGTGTAGAGCACAGGGATAAGGATTAGGGTCAAAATCGTTGTGCTGACCATGCCGCCGACCATAGGTAAAGCAATGCGGCGCATAACATCCGCGCCTGGCCCATCTGTTAAGAAAATCGGGATAAGGCCAAGAATGATGGTGCTGACCGTCATTAACTTTGGTCGCAGCCTTTGGATTGCTCCATGACGGACATTTTCGATCATTTTCTCAAAGCTATCTGGCCAATGCGCACGCATTTCATGGTCGATATAAATCAGCATAACAATTGCGGTTTCAACGGCAATACCCGCCAAAGCAATAAAACCAACGGCGACTGCGACAGACAGATTATAACCTGCGAGCCATAGCCACCAAACGCCACCAATCACGCCGAACGGTACAGACAGCATGATCAAGATTGTCCGATCCCAGCGCCCAAAATGAAGATAGAGCAATGTGAGAATAATCAAAATGGTCGCAGGAATCGCGATTTTCAAACGCGCATTCGCTTCTTGCATTTGTTCAAACTGACCTGAGAGTTTAAGCGTATAACCCTGCGGTAATTGTAGTGTTTTCAGCGCCTCTTTTAGATCCGCGATATATGAACCAATGTCACGGCCGTCAATATCGACAAAGACCCAACCATTTAGGCGGGCATCTTCTGACTTAATCATGGATGGCCCTTCGGCAATGCGAATATCCGCAAGGTCGGCCAACGGAATCTGCGCCCCATTCGGCGTCGCGACCAAAATATTATCCAAATCAGAAATATGTTCACGGTAAGAACGATCATAGCGCAGCATAATTGGATAACGCTCCCGCCCTTCAACGGCTTCGTCAAGCTGCATACCGCCTAAGGCCGTTTGAATGACTTGCTGGACAGTGTTGAGTGCAATGCCATAGCGCGCAAGTTCACGGCGGTCAGGAATAATCTCGATATATTTGCCGCCCACCACACGGTCTGCTATGGCGCTGCGTGTGCCCTTGACGTCTTTGGCGCGGGCTTCGACATCTTTGGCGATACGGTCGATTTCTTGTAAGTCTGAGCCCGCAATTTTAATACCGACAGGGGTACGAATACCCGTGGTCAGCATATCGAGGCGGATTTTAATTGGATAGCCCCAGCTATCCATCATACCGGGCAAACCAACGCGCTTATTAAGATCCGCAATTAATTTCTGCGGGGTCATGCCAGCGCGCCATTGTTCACGCGGTTTTAATTCAATCCATGTTTCAATCATGGCAAGCGGCGCAGGGTCAGTCGCCGTATCGGCGCGTCCTGCCTTGCCAAAGACCTGCTGAATTTCTGGCACTTGCATTAGCTGACGATTGGTCACCTGCAAGATCTCTCGCGCCTTTGCCGTGGACACACCCGGTAAGGTCATTGGCATATAAAGCAGCCCACCTTCATAAAGCGGCGGCATAAATTCACTGCCAAGCTTTGATGCGGGTAGAGCCGTTGAAAACAACGCCGCCAAAGCCAAAACAATCGTTGTTTTACGCCATTTCAGCGCCGCATTAAGAAAAGGCTTATAGCAGGCGATAAAGAAGCGGTTAATCGGGTTTTGGTCTTCCCGTTTGATCTTACCGCGAATGAACCAGAGCATTAACACAGGCACAACCGTGACCGACAGCAACGCCGCCGCGGCCATCGCATAAGTTTTGGTATAAGCGAGCGGCGTGAATAAGCGTTCAGACTGACCCGTTAATGCAAAGACAGGGAAGAATGATACGGTAATAATTAGCAGTGAAAAAAATAACCCCGGTCCAACCTCTTTAGCGGCCTGTACCAATGCCTTTTGTTTCTCTTCACGCGGCGCGTCAGCCTCCATATCAGACAGCTTCCTATGGGCGTTTTCAACCATCACAATCGATGCATCAACCATTGCGCCAATGGCAATGGCAATCCCGCCGAGCGACATGATATTCGCCGTAATCCCCTGTGCATTCATAATGATGAAAGCCGCGAGAATACCAAGGGGAATCGTGATAATTGCCACCAAAGCACTGCGGACATGTAAAAGGAATAAGAAGGTAATCAGCGCAACCATGACGCTTTCTTCAATCAATTTATGTTTAAGATAATCGACCGATCCTTCAATCAATGTGCTGCGGTCATAAACAACGGTGAGCTCAACCCCTTCTGGCAAGCCTTGCTTGATCTCCTCTATGCGGGTTTTAACATGGTGAATGACATCAAGCGCATTTGCCCCCGGGCGCATCACAACAATACCGCCGACAGCTTCGCCTTCACCGTTCAGTTCCGTAATACCGCGGCGAATGGCGGGGCCTTCGACCACATGCGCGACATCACCGACCGTAATTGGTGTGCCGTTGACACTTATTAACACAGCCTGCGCAAGGTCATTCGGTTTACTCACATAACCAAAAGAGCGGATCAAATATTCCGTTTCCGCCATTTCAAGCGTACGGCCACCTGTTTCCGCATTTGCGCTGCGTACGGCCTCAATGACTTTTTGTAGCGGAATGTTATAGGCGCGAAGTTTATTTGGGTCGACTTGAACCTGATATTCTTTGACAAAGCCGCCAAGTGAGGCGACTTCAGCCACACCATCAATTGTCGCAAGCTCAAAGCGCAAGAACCAATCCTGTAAACTGCGTAATTCAGCCAAATCATGCTGACCTGTTTTATCGGTCAACGCATATTGGAAGACCCAACCGACACCTGTCGCATCTGGCCCTAGTTCAGGTTCGACGCCATCAGGCAGAAGGCCGCGCGCCTGTGACAAATATTCAAGCGTGCGGCTGCGCGCCCAATACATATCGACATCATCTTCAAAAATAATATAGACGAAGGATGTGCCGAACATCGAATAACCACGGACGACCTTCGTTTTTGGCAAAGACAGCATCTGTGTAGACAGCGGATAAGTGACTTGATCCTCAATCACCTGCGGCGCTTGCCCCGGCCAATCCGTGCGGATGATGACCTGCGTATCGGATAAATCAGGTATCGCATCCAGCGGTATTTTCGTGATCGACACCACACCCGCGGCCAAGAGCACTAAAGCCGCGAGCATCACAAAGAATTTATTTGCGACGGACCAATCAATGATTTTTGCGGCGAAGCTATTTGATGGGTCATGCATATGGTCTTGATTAGTGGGCATGGCCTTGCTCCCCTTCTTTTGTCATGTCATGGTCCATTTGCGCCATGCCGCCTTTAAGATTGCTTTCGGCGTCCAACATGAACTGCCCAGTGCGCACGATGTTTTGGCCGTGCGATAGGCCTTTTGTGATTTCGGTCATGCCCGCAGCCGTAATACCTGTTTCAACCATCACTGGGCGGAAATAGCCATCGCTTAAATCTTCAATCACATAAGCGCCCATTTTACCGTAGAGCACGGCTTCACTAGGCACAGCCAAACGTGATTTTTGCGTGCCCGTGAAGACAACATCAACATAGCTATTCGCTTTTAATGTGCCGTCTGGATTATCAAGAAGCAAACGCACAGGCACTGTTCGGCTTTGTGGGTCATTGACGGGATGAATGAAATCTATTGTCGATTGATAGGTAACGCCCGTTTCAGGCAAAGTGAGCGTTGCCGCCGCCCCAACAGCCAAAAACTGCACATCACGCAGCGGGACATCGGCATTCACCCAGAGGGTTGAGAAATCCTGTAATTTTAAAACACTACCGCCTTCATTAACATGCCCGCCTTTACGGACATTTAACATCGTTACAGTGCCGCTTTCAGGGGCATAAAATGGTGTTTCTTCAAAAAACTTACCGCGTTTTGTTAATTCGGCAATGGCTTTATCATCCATGCCAAACAGGCGTAATCTTTGCGCAGCATTGCCGACTTTCGCACCAATCAAAAAGTCTGACTGTGCATTCATTAAATCAGGGCTGTAATACGTGAAGAGCAAATCACCTTTATTGACGGTATCGCCGATGGCATCCACCGCCAAATCAACAATCCAGCCTTTTGCACGCATATCATAGGCATATTCCAAACGGGTATTTGGCACAATCTGCCCAAAGGCGCGAATATCTTGGCCAAATTTATGATGGCGCACGACATCGGTTTTTACGCCGAGCATTTGTATATAGGCGGGGTCAATCTTGAAAGCCTCTTTGGGCTTATCCGTATGGCTTTCATGCGTAGGGGCTTCTTCTACCTTTGGCACGAGCGCCATGCCGCATATTGGGCATGTGTCGCCTTCTGCCCCTGTGATATGTGGATGCATAGGGCAAATATAAACCTGCTGCCCCGCTGCCGCATCATTTGCTGCAGACGCCATATTAAACGGCAAAAAGGCCAATAAAATTAAACTGAAAAATAACGCACGCATAGCTAAAGCTCCTTTTCTTTTAAAGCGTGAAAAACGACAAAGAAAAGAGCGTGTTTAAATGCGCAGGCGCTGCGTTGTAAGGTATAAATCGGTGCTGTTTAGATAAGGCGGGCTGTCATCAAAAGGCGGCCCACGAATAGAATAGCTAGAAATGCGCAAAAAATCATAGCGGGCTGTCACATCCGCCAAAATATAATCGATGGTATCAATCGATAGGTCTGGCGCATTAAAATCGGCCTGCAAATCCGCTTGGAACAAATCCACACCCATGCAGTCGAGCGCAAACATTGGCCCGCCTGTTATCGGTGCATCCTCTTGCATCGCGGCGGTTTGATGACATGGCATCGGCGCAGGGGCGGCCACGGCTTTCGCCGCAGAAATTGGACAAAACGCCATCGCACACGCCAATATCGGCGTGAGCATCAAAAACATCAAAAATCCAAGCAATGTCCTGCGCATAATCTTCATAATACACTATTCGCTTAAAAAAGTCTTTAAGTTACATGATTTTGGCATGATCAAAAAATGACCATGCACAAAATCAAGCAACGCCTATTTATCACACAGCCATCTTCCCTTTAGCATCCAGATAATTTTGGGCAGGCTTTTCACCGAACATCCAAAATACGATCGGGGTGACAATCAGGTTTAGGAGGGTTGAACTAAACAAACCTGAGAAGATCACAATCGCGACAGGGCTTAGAATTTCCTTACCCGATTCACCGGCGGCCATCACCAATGGCGTTAGCGCCAAAAGCGCCGTTAACGCCGTCATGATGACCGGGACTAGGCGTTCCTGCGTGCCGCGTTTCAGCATATTCAGATCAAAGCTTTCACCTTCATATTTCATTAAATGAAGATAATGGCTAATCATCATAATGCCATTGCGCGAGGCAATGCCCGTTAAGGCAATAAAACCAACCATGGTCGCGATTGAGAAGACGCCGCCCGTGACATACACACCGACAACCGCACCAATAAACGATAGCGGTATAGCGAGCATGACCTGCAGGCTTAAGCTGACCGATTTGAAATGCGTGTAAAGCGCAAGGAACATACCGAGGAGTGAGAAGACACTCAAAATCAGAATATTACGCTGCGCATTGGCTTGGCTTTCAAATTGCCCGCCATAGCTAAGGTAATAGCCTGTCGGTAAGTCTAGCTCTGCATCAAGGATTTTTTGAATATCCTTAACCACACTGACGACATCACGGCCTTGGGTATTGGCCTGCACCACCATGCGGCGGTTGACGCCTTCGCGATTGATGAGGTTCGGACCCTTGGCTTCTTCGATATCCGCGAATAAACCAAGCGGCACGACATTACCGCGCAATGTATCAAACGGAATGCGCGCAATGGAGTCTTTATCCTGACGTGCATCATCATTTAAACGCAAAATAACATCATAAAGGCGGTTGCCATCAATAATGCTGGTAATGGTCTGCCCTTGTAAGGCCAGTTCCGCATGCTCCGCCGCTTCACCAATCATTACGCCATGTTGGCGCGCTTTATCACGGTCAAAATTGATATGGATTTGCGGGATGAGTAATTGCTGTTCCATTTGCAGGTCAGCAATGCCTTCAACATCCTTAATCAGATTTTGCAGTTCCGCGGCTTTTTGACGCAATATATTTAGATCATCACCAAAGATTTTAATGGCAATCTGCGCCCGTATGCCTGAAGTAATGAAGTCAATACGGTGGGATATTGGCTGCCCAATATTAATGATGACCCCAGGGACAGAGCCCAGTTTTTCACGTATATCGGCGACAATATCTTCCTTATGCCGTTCGGACGGTTTTAAGGTCACTTCCAATTCGGTGGTGTTAACGCCTAAGGCATGTTCGTCTTCCTCAGCGCGCCCTGTACGCCGCCCTGTATGTGCGACTTCGGGGATTTCATGCATGAGGTTTTCCGCCAATATGCCAAGGCGGTTTGATTCCGCAAGCGACGTCCCTGGCGGCAGCGTGACATTGATTGTGAAGCTGCCTTCGTTAAATTCAGGCAAAAACTCACGCCCAAATGTTGGCACAACCAATAGCGCCGCGACAAAGATCATCCCGACAAAGCCCAATACCGCTTTTGGCCGCGGTAATGCGAAGTCGAGCAGCCTGCCATGGACGGTCTTGATCGCGCGGACTAGCCAGCCATCTTCCTCATGCGCCATACGTTTCATGTTCGGTAGAAGATACGAACATAATGCGGGCGTCACCGTTAACGACACCAACAAAGATGCGGCGATTGAGGTGATATAAGCCACGCCAAGCGGAATGAAGACCTTGCCTTCTAAGCCACTCATTGAAAAGAGCGGCAAGAACACCAAGACGACGATTAAAGAGGCAAAGACAATCGAATTACGGATTTCTTTTGACGCCTCAAACACGACGCGTAAGCTTGGTTTAGGGTTCTGTGTATTCTTATTTTGACGCAAACGCCTAAAGACATTCTCGACATCGACAATTGCATCATCAACCAATTCGCCAATCGCGACCGCTAAGCCGCCAAGGGTCATGGTGTTGATGCTCATCCCTAGCCATTTGAAAATGATGAAGGTCACCACAAATGACAATGGTATCGCCACCAAGGTAATGGCCGTTGTTCTGAAATTCAGAAGGAATAAGAACAAAATAATCGCCACCAAAATAGAACCATCACGTAAGGCCTCGATGATGTTATGGATCGCATTTTCAATGAAATCCGCCTGTTTAAAGATTTCGGGGTTAAGCATCACGCCCTCGGGCAAAGTTTTTTCGATCGCTAAAAGCTCTTGTTCAATGCGCTTGGTTAGGTCGATTGTGTCGGTATTGGGCTGTTTAGATATCGCCAATAAGACACCTGCTTTACCGTTAATCGATGCATCCCCACGCTTCGCTATAGGGCCCGCCATTTCCACGCTGGCAATATCGGCGAGCGTTAAGGCTGGCATATTGGATGGCACATCTTTGGCGATCACCGTTTTTTCAAGGTCATCTAACGACCGTATCCGCCCGATATTACGGATCGAATGTTCCTTATAGGGTTCTAACAGAAACCCGCCTGTGGTGTTCACATTGGCGTTTTCAAGGGCGCCGCGTACTTGGTGGAGGCTTATGCCATGATTAAGCATTTTCTGTGGGTCGACCATAACGTGGTATTGTTTGACATCGCCGCCAATCGCCGTGATTTTGGACACACCATTAATGCCGAGCAAACGCTGTTTCACATCCCATTCAGCGATCGTGCGCAAATCAAGTGATGAAATGTCATCATTTTCTGATGTGATCCCGATGAACATAATCTCACCCATAATGGATGACACTGGGCCCATGATGGAATGTACATCTTGCGGTAATGTGCCGCTAACTTGATTAAGCTTTTCCGTGACAATTTGACGCGCGAGATAAATATCCATATCCCAGTCAAATTCGACATAGACAATCGAAAACCCTGTTGAGGATGATGAGCGCACCCGCACCACACCGCTTGCGCCATTTACGGCGGCTTCGATTGGGAAGGTGACAAGAGTTTCAACTTCTTCGGGCGCTAACCCTTCAGCCTCACTAATGATTGTGACGGTCGGGCGGTTTAAGTCTGGAAAGACATCAACAGGCAATGACCGCAGAGTTTGAAAACCATAAACCAACATTAAAGCCGCAAGCGTTACGACCAGTAAACGATAATTCAGGGCAAAACGAATTATATGATCAAACATAGTTTTTCCCTTTCTTTACTGTTCATCATCATGGTGATCATCTTCATCACCATGGTCGTGGTCGTCATGCGTATGAATGCCGCCCACCGCGATATATTGTAATTGGTAATTCCCATTCACAACGACGGCCTCATCAAGCGCTAAACCAGACTTGACTTCAACATGGTGTAAGCATCTTTCACCGAGCATGACATCACGTTTTTCAACATTGTGACCATTCATGACATAGACAAAATGCGCGCCCATTTCACCAAGGATAGCGCGTTTTGGCACAGCTAACACTGGCGCGCCATCACCGGTAAAAATCTCCATTGTGCCTTGTAAACCCGGTTGAATATCGCCCTTTGGGGTATCAACAATGGCATAGAGTGAGAATGTACGGCTTGCCGGGTTAATGACACGATTAATGCGTTGAATTTTTCCCTCTATATGGCGCTCGGGCATGATATCGAGATGTATTTCCGCTGTCTGCCCGACGGCGAGTTTCGTGATGTCTGGCGTTTCATAAGCAACGCCGCGGATCAACATTTGCGATGGGTCGCCAATATGCATGATCTCATCGCCTGAGAGGACGACATTGCCTTCAACTGCGAAGATCTGTAAGACAATGCCGCTTTTACTGGCTTTGAGGGATAAAGTTTTTTCATCCGTCCCGACCGAGTTAACAGGGATCATTTCAACAACATCTTGCCCTGCGATGACGCTTTCACCGATTTGCACCAATATGCGGGCAATTTTACCTTCAAAATGCGGCGATATACTTTCTGTTTTCTCAGGCAATAATTCCGTGAAGGCCAATACATCAACGGCATCTTGCATCGGCAATAATTTAACCGTTTCGGTTTTGATGTTTAGGTTGGTGATTTGCTGTTCGCTTAATTCAAAGGCATCTGCTGGCCCAGCGCCCCCTGCAAAAGCAGATTCGCCATGGTCATGTCCTGCCCCTGCATAAGCGGGCGTCGCAAGCATTAAGCATGCAAAAATATGTAATAAAGTTTTCATTTGATAGTCCATCTTTAAAAATGTTCATGATATTCATCGCGCCGACATGGCGCTTATTCAAAATTGCGGACGGAATCGTCCTATGAACATTAAAGACGGGGTGGGCGGCGCAAAGCGCTTAAATCCGCAGATTTATAAGACACTGACGGCGTAAGACTATTGACCTGTTTAGGCAAGTTGAACGCGGTTTTATCGATATGGATGAGGGTCATGACATGGACATACGCGCAGCAGCAATCATCGCAGCTGCCTTGATTTTGCTGTATGTCACATGGTTCAGATGCAGAATCTGCACTATGGTCATGCTCAACTTGATGATGATTAAGGGCTATCGGCGTGATGCAGATCATGCCGCGGACGGCGGCCTGGGTTGCGGGCGACCACAGCTTCCGCAGCCGCGACGGCCGCAAGGCGCTGATGGATCCGAACCTCAATCTCAAGCTTGGCCAGGAATATGTCGGCCACCTGCTGAAGCAGGACAGCGTGAACGAAGGCCTGTTCCAGCTCCTCGCCGCCTACAATGCCGGCCCGGGGACGCTGCGGAAATGGACCAAGGATGTCGACTTCAAGCAGGATCCGCTGCTCTTCATCGAGTCGATTCCGCGTCATGAAACCCGCGAATTCATCGAGCGGGTGCTGACCAATCTC
>JASBUS010000081.1 GCA_030147745.1 Alphaproteobacteria bacterium | reverse complement strand
CATTATTCATGCTCGATGAGGTTGATAAAATGGCGATGGACTTTCGAGGTGATCCGGCATCAGCTTTGCTTGAGGTATTGGATCCAGAGCAAAATGATGCCTTTAGCGATCATTATTTAGAAGTCGATTATGACTTGTCTGATGTGATGTTCATTTGTACATCAAACTCGTTAGATATGCCGCGTCCATTATTGGATCGTATGGAAGTCATTAATATCTCTGGCTATACAGAAGATGAAAAACTTCAAATTGTTCGTCGTCACTTGCTTAAGAAGCAAATGGAAATGACAGGCTTGAAGCGTGATGAGTTCAGCATTACTGACCAAGCAATCAGAAACCTTATTCGTCATTACACGAAAGAGGCGGGCGTGCGTAACTTAGAACGTGAGCTTGCTAACCTTTGCCGTAAAGCGATTAAAGAAATTCTGATGAAGGGCAAGTCTACTGTAAAAGTGACACCGAAATCATTGGCACGTTTTGCTGGTGTTCAGAAATACCAGTTCGGTGAAGCTGATGAAAAAGATCGTGTTGGCGTGGTTACTGGCCTTGCTTATACAGAAGTTGGCGGCGATTTGCTGTCAATTGAAGCGGTCACAACACCGGGCAAAGACGGTAAAGTCACCACAACAGGTAACTTGAAGGACGTTATGCGTGAATCAATCACTGTTGCAGAAATGCTTATTAAATCGCGTGCCGCAAATCTGGGTATTGATTATGAAGGTTTGACTGAAAAGAACATTCACGTTCACGTACCAGCAGGTGCTGTGCCAAAAGATGGTCCATCAGCAGGTGCCGCGATGGTGACCGCAATCGTTTCGGCATTAACGGATATTGAAATTCGTAAAGATGTCGCGATGACTGGGGAAGTCAATTTGCGTGGTTACGTTACAGCCATTGGTGGACTAAAAGAGAAGCTTTTGGCAGCGCTTCGCGGTGGCATTAAAAAGGTCATGATTCCTGTTGAGAATGAAAAAGACCTTGCTGATATACCCGCAAATGTGAAAAAAGGACTCGAGATTGTGCCTGTAAATACAATCGAAGAAGTGCTCTCACATGCGCTTGTAACGCTTCCTGAACCGATTTCACTTTCCAATAATCAGGAAAAAAGTGAAGAAATCGACAAAATAGCCACAGAATCCGCAGAAAAAGACGGAAATGATGTGATTAGGCATTGAGTTTTCCTTTGATTCGGCCTACAACTGAATCATCGGAAAGGCACGTTATACAAGGCCTGACGGTCGATCTTACATAATTTTTTGTTTTGTAAAATCGCTTTCTTTTGTGGACGAATTTTTTGTATTTCTGATACAGAAGGATTTTTGTTTCAACTCAAATTCTAGGGAGAGCCCTCGTGAACAAAAAAGAACTTATTGATGCAATCGCAGACAAAGCAGACCTAACAAAAGCACAAGCTGAAAAAGCACTTGCGTCTTTCGTTGACACAGTTTCAGTTACACTTAAAAAAGGTGGTAGCGTTGAACTAGTTGGTTTCGGCAAATTCGAAGTTAAGCAACGCGCTGCTCGTGATGGTCGTAACCCACAAACTGGCGAAACAATCAAAATCGCAGCTTCTAAAGTTCCTGCGTTTAAAGCTGGTAAAGGTCTTAAAGACACAGTTAACGGTTAATTTTAACTGTTATTAGAATTTAAAGCCCGTCTGTGCTGATTTGTATAGACGGGTTTTTTGTATCTTTTTTACATTTTTTTTGAATTTATTGCTTTTAAGGCTTGACCGTATATTAAATATCCATTAAATAACTCTTCACCAAGCGCGAACAACGTCGCGCAACCTTAAAAGGGCGGTTAGCTCAGTTGGTAGAGCATCTCGTTTACACCGAGGAGGTCGGGAGTTCAAGTCTCTCACCGCCCACCATTTTCTCAAAGATAGTATGATTATTTAATAAGGCCAATTTTGACCAAGCTGACATGCAGCTTTTCAAGCGTTGTTGGCTTTTGCAGATAATCAGAAATCCCCAAAGCTTTCAGCTCTTTTTTCTTTTCATCATCATCCACACCAGTCAAAACAATAATCGGCGTAGAATCGTTTTGCGCTTTTAATTGTTTGATTAAATCCACGCCACTTTCAGTGCCTAAATAGACATCAATAATATGTACATCAAATGGGGTCTTATCGACTTTAGCTAAACCTTGGTCAATTGACTTTGCTTCGCTGACATCAAAGCCTAATGTCGACATATATTTAGACGTCGCAAATAAAGTGGCATTAGAGTCATCAACAATTAAACATTTCATACGCTTTTCCTTATCATTTCTCATCTATAGTCTAGCATGTTTTGTGTTGTTAATGAAGGCAATAGAGTATTTTGCTGCGCTGCTTATATATCTGCATCAGTGGCTCATGTATCATCCCGAAAAATTTAACCCATGCGACGACAATTTTATTTAAGGAGTAGGCAGATGTTAATAGGTGTACCAAGTGAAATTAAGCCACAGGAGCATCGTGTAGGGCTTGTACCATCATCGGTGAAGGAATTTATCGGTAATGGTCATAAAGTGCTTGTACAGGCCGGTGCGGGCTTGGGAATCAACTTCTCTGATGATGCATATCGTAATGTCGGTGCGGAGATTGTCGATACAGCAGAAGAAGTTTTCGCGCGTGCGGAAATGATTATTAAAGTTAAAGAGCCTCAGCCATCTGAATTTAAGCTGATCCGTGAAGACCAGATCGTCTTTACTTATTTGCATTTAGCTGCGGATCCAGAGCAAGCGCATGCCTTGATGGAATCGGGCTGTGTGGCTATTGCTTATGAAACCGTAACAGGTGAGGGGCGTAAAGGTTTGCCACTTCTCGCGCCAATGAGTGAGATTGCAGGACGTTTATCTGTGCAGGTCGGCGCCTATTATTTACAGAAGCATAAAGGCGGTACAGGCCGTTTAATCAGCGGTGTACCAGGTGTTCGTCCAGCTGAAGTCCTTATTCTCGGTGGTGGCGTTGCGGGCTTTAATGCTGCGCAAATGGCGACAGGCTTAGGCGCGAATGTAACAATCCTTGAGCGTTCGAATGACCGTATGCGTTATTTGGATGATTACTTCCGTGGCCGCGCGAATGTTGTGTATTCAAATATTGATATTGTTGAGCGATTCATCAAAACAGCTGATATGGTTGTGGGCACAGTGCTTATCCCAGGCGAATCTGCGCCGAAGATGGTCACAAAGCCAATGTTAAAAACCATGATGAAGGGCTCTGTTTTGGTTGATGTCTCTATTGACCAGGGCGGCTGCTTTGAAACATCACGCGTAACAACGCATGATGAGCCAACTTATGTGGTTGATGACGTTGTGCATTACTGCGTGGGCAATATGCCAGGGGCTGTACCGTTAACGTCAGCGTTGGCCTTGAACCATTCTGTATTGCCATATGCATTGGCAATTGCGAATAAGGGCTGGAAACAGGCGTTATTGGCGGATCAAGGTTTGCGTGATGGTTTGAATATTTGTCATGGTGAAGTGACACATAGCGGTGTTGCAAGCTCTTTGGCGCTGCCATTTAACGGTAAACCACAGGCCTTATGTGCGTAAATTAGAGAAAAATGAAAAAAAATAAAAAAAGGTGATTGACAGCCCCGAACGGAAAATGTAAAACACCCTCACTGCAATGCGCGGGCGTAGTTCAGTTGGTTAGAACGCCGGCCTGTCACGCCGGAGGTCGCGGGTTCAAGTCCCGTCGCTCGCGCCATTTTTGCAGTGTTAAATAAAGCCCTCATTCGTGAGGGCTTTATTTACTTTTAGGTCTTTGGACTTGGTGGGCAGTTATGCTGCAGCGGTTTGATGAAGATATTTATGCTTTCACGAATACGCTGCGCTAAATGGATGATATCTGTGGGCGGCATGGCAAAAGTGGTGCGGACGACCATGTCGTCAAGTTCATAACCGCATCCATTTCCAGAACAAAAGGCGAGCCCCATATCGCGATTCATTTCTTGTAAATCCCATTCATCTTTTAATTGCCCGACATAACGCCAGTCATCACGATGCTCATCCTTTTTGACATGTAAGCCTTTAAGGGCGCTATAATCGAGTAGGTGGAAAAAGCCTGCTTGCGGTGATGTGATCACCTTCACGCCGTCTATGCCGCCTTTAAGTGCGTCTAGTGCTTTCTTACGGCTGGTCTTGAGTGTCGTGGCAACGTCTTCAACCATTTGTGCGCGTGTGTCCTTATTAAGCTCTAGCTCGTCTATACCGTTAATTAGTGCCTTTAATAAATTTCCTGAATATAAATGGGCGGCATTTAACTTGTGTAGATGTTCGCTGCGCATTTTTAAATGTTCAGGTTCCGTTGGGAATGTTGGGGTAAGGGCGTGCATATTCACCACAGATGGAAAATATTGGCGCAGTGCGCGGTTTTTCTTAAATTTATAAATATAAGGCTCCGCGCCAATCATTACGCCTGCACACAATCCTGTAAGGCCAATCTTTGAACCGCCTGCAAGAAGCAGCGTGTTATCATACATTTCTTTCACGCTTAAAAAACTTGAGGCTTTATGGTCGCCATATTCAAGTCCCATATAAACCATGTCATCGATGACTTTCATGCCACTATTTAGGTCACGCAATTTTGAATAGTCTGGATTTTTCATTTTGGCGCATAGGCGCTCTTTTTTATTTGCCATATGATTGTTATAGCGAATAAAGATGTCTGCTAATGCTTCTGTTTCTGCCGCATTTCGCACGTGACCTGTTGGGTTGTTCGGGTTTGAATCATAATAAGCGATTAAGTGATGTTCGCCTTTTTGATCTTCCGCACGTAGGAGCTCTAATAATTTTTGTGGGTCAACGCTGCCATCAGCCTCGCGCTGTAACTTAATAACTTCAATACCCATCTTTTCGGGCTGTGCAAAGAAAATGCCATAGGTCGGGACGGGCATGATGATCGCGGGCTTTAAATTTTGCTTAGTCAGCGTGTTATATTTTGCCGTTTCATCCTTGAATATTTCCAGTAAGCCGTCATAGCTTTCAGTAATGCCGTTTGTGTAAGCGTAGCTATCAAGCCCAACGCCAGACCAGTTTGGGCGCTTAATGTCTAATTCTCGGTCAAAGAAGTCCATAATCTCCCGCGCCATGTTATGGGCGACACTGCCGTAATTGTCGTATTGATGAAGTGTGGAGAGCGATTTCTCCATCGCATATTGTGCCGCCGCCATAAAAGGGAAGGCCGGGTCGCCAATTGATGCATCTATGCGTTGTCTGTTTTTCATTTATGCTGCCTCTATAACCGCGTGTAATGTAGCATATTAATTATGTAAATGCAAATATGGTTTTAAACGTGAAAAAGCGGTGAATCAAAATGCTTATAGGGCTTTGAAGCGGCTAATTTTTCCGATAAACTATGCGCGCATTGAATTGAAGGAAAGAATCATGGCAAGTAACGAATTTCTACTGGAATACCTTCCAGTACTGATTTTTATTTTTATTGCAGCAGGTTTGTCGCTGGTGATGTTTATTGCCTCGCTAATCGTTGGCAAGAAAAATCCTGACCCTGAAAAACTCTCAGCTTATGAATGTGGTTTCGAAGCATTTGCAGATGCACATAATAAGTTTGACGTACGTTATTACTTGGTCGCTATTCTTTTCATCATTTTCGATTTGGAAATCGCCTTCCTCTTTCCTTGGGCTATTTCCTTAGGCGATATTGGACTATTCGGCTTTTGGTCGATGATGGTCTTCTTAGGCGTTTTGACCGTCGGCTTTATTTATGAATGGAATAAAGGCGCTTTGGATTGGGAATAAGACCCACCGCCTAATAAAAGAGAATAATTAAAAGGTTTAATCACATGGGACATGATCGTCATAATTTAATTGCACCAGCTTATGATTTGCAAACAAATGCAAAGCTGCCGCCAGCCTCTCAACAAGATGTTGTTGCGGCGGCGATTAACAAGCACGTGCAGGAGAAAGGCTATTTGCTCACACAGGCTGACAAATTGTTTGACTGGGCGCGTACGGGTTCTATGTGGCCAATGACATTCGGTCTTGCATGCTGTGCGGTTGAAATGATCCACGCTTACATGAGCCGTTATGACCTTGACCGTTTTGGTATGATCCCACGTCCATCACCGCGTCAATCAGACGTGATGATTGTCGCAGGGACTTTGACCAATAAAATGGCGCCTGCTTTGCGTAAGGTTTATGACCAGATGCCTGAACCACGTTGGGTTGTGTCTATGGGCTCTTGCGCGAATGGCGGCGGTTATTACCACTACTCATATTCTGTTGTGCGCGGCTGTGACCGTATTGTACCGGTTGATATTTACGTCCCAGGTTGCCCGCCAACGGCTGAAGCTTTGGTTTATGGCTTGTTACAGCTACAAAAGAAAATTCAGCGCGAAGATACGCGTATCATTCGCTAATTAATAATCAGGATACGGAAAATGACCGATCAAACCGAAAATAAAGACAATGTCGTCCATGATGCCGATAGCTGTTTACAGGCATCACGTGATGAGTTAGCGCAATATATCGCGATTAACTTGAAAGATTATCTTGTTTCACGCGAATGGCAAAAAGACGAACTTTGCCTGACGGTTCAGCGCAATGACATTTGTCTGGTTTTAAAATTCCTTCGTGATGATGCGCGCTGCCGTTTCACACAATTAATGAATGTGACCGCCGTTGATTATCCTGATCATACGGAGCGTTTCACAATTGTTTATAACTTGCTGTCGATGTCCAATAACGACCGTATCCGTATTAAAACCACAGCACGTGAAAATGACATTGTGCCTTCGGCGACAGCTGTGTTCAGCTCAGCGGGCTGGATGGAACGTGAAGTTTTTGACATGTTCGGCGTTGCTTTTGCGAACCACGCAGACTTGCGCCGTATTTTGACGGATTATGGCTTTGATGGTCATCCATTGCGTAAAGATTTTCCGCTAACAGGCTATGTAGAGCTTCGTTACAGTGAAGAAGAAAAACGCGTTGTTTATGAACCAGTACAATTGGTGCAAGACTTCCGTTCATTTGATAACCTCAGCCCGTGGGAAGGTATGACAGATATTCAGCTTCCGGGTGATGAGAAAGGCGTTAAGCCTGAATTTGGCTGGACACCCAGCAAAGTAGAATTGGCAGATAAGGAGTAAATCCATTGATGAACGCGATTGAAAAGATAACAGAAGCTGTCGATTCTTCAGACGAAACGCAAATTAAGCCATTTACGTTTAACTTCGGCCCGCAGCACCCTGCGGCGCACGGTGTGTTACGTTTGGTTCTTGAAATGGATGGTGAGGTTGTTGACCGTGCAGACCCACATATTGGTTTGCTTCACCGTGGGACTGAAAAACTGATCGAATATAAGACCTATATGCAGGCCTTGCCGTATTTCGACCGTCTTGATTATGTTGCGCCAATGAACCAAGAACATGCTTTTGCATTGGCGACTGAAAAATTACTGGGCATTACTGTGCCTGAGCGCGGTCAGTATATCCGCGTGCTTTTCGCTGAACTTGGCCGTATTTTGAACCACCAATTGAACTTGACGACTTTCGCCCTCGACGTTGGTGCGATTACGCCAGCGCTTTGGATGTTTGAAGAGCGTGAAAAGGGCATGGAGTTCTATGAGCGCGTTTGCGGTGCGCGCCTTCACGCCAATTACTTCCGTACAGGCGGTGTGTCACAAGATATGCCAGCAGGCCTCGCTGAAGATATGATGGACTGGCTTGAACAGCTTCCTAAGCATATTGCTGACCTTGAAGGCTTGTTGACTGAAAACCGTATCTTTAAACAGCGTACCGTTGATATTGGTATTGTGAAAAAATCAGAAGCACTTGATTGGGGCTTTTCTGGCCCAATGCTGCGTGGTTCAGGTGTTGCATGGGATCTGCGTAAATCACAGCCATATGATGTTTACGACAAAATGGATTTCAATATTCCAATCGGTAAAACAGGTGACTGTTATGCACGTTATTTGGTACGTGTGGCCGAAATTTATGAATCCATCAAAATTATGAAACAATGTTTGGAACAAATGCCAAAAGGTGATGTGATGGTCAACGACTATAAAGTCGCGCCACCGCCACGTGCTGAAATGAAGCAATCCATGGAAGCATTGATCCACCATTTCAAACTCTTCACTGAAGGCTATCACGTACCAGCTGGCGAAACATACACAGCTGTTGAAGCACCAAAAGGTGAGTTTGCAGTTTATTTGGTAGCTGACGGCACAAACCGTCCATACCGTTGTCACATCCGCGCCCCAGGTTTCTTGCACTTGCAAGGCTTTGAATTTATGTCTAAGGGGCATATGCTCGCTGACGCCGTTTCGGTGATTGGCTCGCTTGATATCGTTTTTGGAGAAATTGACCGATGAGAAAACCTTTTGATCTTAACGCTGACTATCAGCCAGCGGAATTTAAATTCCGTCCAGCGTTTAAAAAGAAATGTGACGAGATTATTGCGAATTACCCAAAAGGTAAGCAGCAAAGTGCGGTGATGGGTATGCTCGATATCGCGCAGCGTCAGGTTGCTGAAGATGGCGCAAAGGCAGATAAACCATATGGTGGCTGGATTCCAAAAGCTGCAATGGATCATATCGCTGAAATTCTCTCAATGCCGCCGATGAAGGTCTATGAAGTTGCGACATTCTACTCAATGTACAACCTTGCACCTGTTGGTAAATATTTGGTGCAGATTTGTGGCACATCACCATGCTGGCTTTGTGGCGCAGCCAAAATCAAAAAAGTTTGTGAAGACCATTTGGGCATCAAGCTTTGGGACACCACAGATGATGGCTTGTTCACATTGATGGAAGTTGAATGCCTTGGTGCATGTGTGAACGCGCCAATGGTGCAAATCAATGATGATTATTATGAAGACCTCAATGAAGAATTGATGATCAAAATCCTCGATGATTTAAAAGCAGGCAAAAAAGTTTCTGTCGGTTCGCAGACTGGCCGTAAAGCCTCTATGGCGGCATCTGGCCCAACGACATTGATGGATGAAGCTAAAAAAGCCAAGCTGGTTTGAGTTTAAGGTAAAGGAATTGCAATATGTTGCAGGATAAAGACCGTATATATACCAATCTTTATGGTTTCGAGTCGTTTTCACTGAAAGACGCGCAAAAGCGTGGCGACTGGGATAAGACCGCAAGCTTTATCAAAAAAGGCGCGGATTGGATTATTAATGAAGTGAAAGCCTCTGGCCTTCGTGGTCGTGGTGGCGCGGGCTTCCCGACAGGTTTGAAATGGTCATTCATGCCAAAAGATTCAGGCAAACCACATTATTTGGTGATCAATGCCGATGAATCTGAACCGGGGACATGTAAAGACCGTGATATTCTTCGTAATGAACCACATAAGCTTATTGAAGGTGCATTAATCGCTGGTTTCGCCATGGGCGCGCATGCGGCGTATATCTATGTGCGTGGTGAGTTTTACAACGAAGCGTCTGCATTAAATATCGCGATTAAAGAAGCCTATGAAGCAGGCTTGCTTGGTAAAAATGCTGCAAAATCTGGTTGGGATTTTGATGTCTATGTACATCGTGGCGCAGGCGCTTATATTTGCGGTGAAGAAACTGCTTTGATTGAAAGTATTGAAGGCAAAAAAGGTCAGCCGCGTAACAAGCCGCCATTCCCTGCAATGGCCGGTCTTTATAGCTGCCCAACAACTGTGAACAATGTTGAAACAATTGCTTCTGTGCCTGAAATCCTCCGCCGTGGCGGCGCTTGGTTCGCAGGCCTTGGTGCGGATGAGAAAAACACAGGTACGAAATTATTCTGTATTTCAGGCCACGTGAATAACCCATGTAATGTTGAAGAAGAAATGGGGATTCCACTTAAAGACTTGATCGAAAAACATTGTGGCGGCGTACGCGGCGGTTGGGACAATTTGCTTGCGGTTATTCCGGGCGGTTCATCAACACCGTTACTGCCAAAAGATGTCTGCGATGATATTAAAATGGACTTTGACTCATTGCGCGCTGCGGGCTCTGGCCTTGGTACAGCAGGGGTGATTGTCATGGATAAGACAACAGATATCGTTTATGCGATTGCGCGGTTGTCGATGTTCTATATGCATGAATCTTGTGGTCAATGTACACCATGCCGTGAAGGTTCAGGCTGGTTATGGCGTATGATGATGCGTATGGTTGACGGTAAAGCAACATTGGAAGAAATCGACCAGCTTTATGACGTCACCAAAGAAATTGAAGGCCACACAATTTGTGCCTTGGGTGACGCGGCGGCATGGCCTGTGCAAGGTTTGATCCGCCACTTCAGACCGGAACTTGAACGCCGTATAATTGAATACCGCAAACGTTCGGCTTGTGCGGCTTAAGGGATAAGAAGGGACGTTTTAAAGATGCGTGTGTTACGTGCTCATAAAATTATGTTGTTGCTGGTGATCGTTTTTATGGCGATTTGCGGCAATGTGCATAATGTTTATGCCGCGCGTGATGGCGAAGCTAAAAAATTCTCTTCTGACGCAGCGAAAGAACATTTGCGCCGCAGCTATGTTGAAAGCTGTTCCAAACAATATATGGGGCAGTTTGATGTGTCAGTTTTGACACCAGATAAACTTGCAGGGTTTCAGGCGCATGCCACGCAATCCTGTGAATGTATGTATAAACGTGTGCGCATGGAATTTTCAGGTGATCAAATCGCCGATATTACCAAAGCATGTTGTGTGAAAGTTGATGAGTTAATCACGAAAGATAAAGACATTCATTATTTTGAGGGCTTGCAAAAGCGCTACTTAGATTTTGTCTTTAAACGTGGTTACACAAATGAATGTGGTTTCGTTTTGGATGGGGTTCATATTAATGAACCTAAACATGATGGTGAAATCCGCGTTCAATAATGAATGAAGCGTAAGAATTAACGATAAGATATATGGTGAGTGAATATGCCTAAGTTAACCATTAACGGTGTTGAAGTCGAAGTCGAACCAGGTACGTCTATTTTACAGGCGGCTGAAGAAATCGGCGTTGAAATACCGCGTTTTTGTTACCATGACCGCTTAAGTGTGCCGGCAAACTGCCGTATGTGCTTGGTTGACCTTCAGGGCGCACCAAAGCCAGTTGCATCTTGTGCGATGGCTTGTGGCGACAATATGGTTGTTTTAACAGACTCGCCACGTGCAAAAAAAGCGCGCCAAGGTGTGATGGAGTTCTTGCTCATCAACCACCCGCTTGATTGCCCAATTTGTGACCAAGGCGGTGAGTGTGACTTGCAGGACCAAGCGGTTGCCTATGGCTATGACCGCTCACGTTACCATGAAACAAAACGCGCGGTGAAAGACAAAGAATTAGGCCCATTGGTTGAAACGGTTATGACACGCTGCATTAACTGTACGCGCTGTGTACGTTTCGCCGAAGAAATTGCAGGTGTGGATGATATCGGTCAGCTTCACCGCGGCGAAGATGCTGAAATCACGACCTTCATTGAAAAAACAATCAATAGCGAATTGTCAGGTAACTTGGTTGATGTCTGCCCAGTTGGCGCATTAACAAATAAACCATACGCTTATAAAGCCCGCCCATGGGAACTGAAAAAAACGCAGTCCATTGATGTTCATGATGCAGTCGGTTCAAATATCCGTATTGATGCGCGCGGCCGTGAAGTTATGCGCGTTATGCCGCGTTTGAATGAAGCGGTCAACGAAGAGTGGATTGGCGATAAAACACGTTATGCAATTGATGGCTTGGCTGTTGGTCGTCTTGACCGTCCATATATCCGCAACAGCCGCACCAAGAAATTGGAAGAAGCAAGCTGGAGCGAAGCGTTAGCCCTCGTCGCGAAAAAGATTAAAGCGACAAGCGCAGACAAAATTGCTGCCCTTGTTGGTGATCTTGCTGATGTTGAAGCAACGGCCGCGCTTAAAGATCTAATGGCGAAGCTTGGTGTTGCTAATATGGATTGCCGCGTTGATGGCGCAATGTACCCAGCGGATAACCGCGGCGCATATTTGTTCAACACAACTATCGAAGGCTTAGAACAAGCAGATAGCATTCTTCTTGTCGGTACAAACCCACGTACAGAAGCGGCAATGATCAATGCGCGCATCCGTAAAACATGGCTAGCAAAACGCGTGAAGGTCGCTGTTGTTGGCGCGTCTATGGACTTGAATTACCCATATACACATTTGGGTGACAGTGTAGATGATTTAGCTGCGGCGGATAAATTCCTTAAAGGCAGCAAAAACCCAGTGATTATCGTTGGTAACGCAGTGTTTAAACGTAGTGATGCAAATGCTGTCCTTGGTGAAATTGCTAAGCTATGTGACAAGCATAAAATTGTCCGTAAGGATTGGAATGGCTTTAATGCACTTCATACGGCAGCAGGACGCGTTGGCGCGCTTGAACTGGGCTTTGTTCCACAAAAGGGCGGCTTAGATGTTCAGAAGATTGTTAAGGCGTCAGCTGACGATAAGCTTGACGTTATCTATTTGATGGGCGTAGACCAAGCGGATGTCATTTCAAACTTAGGCAAGAAGACTTTCAAAATTTATCAAGGTCACCATGGTGATTTGGGTGCGTCAAAAGCGGATGTTATTTTGCCAGCGGCAGCCTTCACTGAAAAAGATGCGTCTTACATGAACACCGAAGGTCGTCTGCAGCGTGCGCATAAAGCGGTATCCGCGCCAGGGCAAGCAAAAGAAGATTGGGCGATTATTCGTGCGTTATCTGATGCGCTTGAAATGGCGCTACCATATAACGATCTATATGAATTGCGTAAGTCTATCCGCGAAGGGTACAGCCAATTGCCACAAATTGATGAAGTTACTGCAGCTGAATGGCAGGGGCTTCCATCAAGCGGTAAATTAACCAAAGCAAAATTCACAGCAGATGTTAGCAACTATTATCTCACGAATGTGATTTGCCATGCATCACAAGTCATGCATTCATGCAGTGAAGCTTTTGTCGCAGGTTATAAGACAGATCTAGCAGCTGAGTAAACGCTAAGCATTTGCCTTGACGATATGTAAAAGATTTATTATATTCTCCTAGCTATAGGGGAGAATATAATAATGAATAAATATAGCAAAATATGCTTGGGGTCTGTCTTTGCCTTTTGGGCGGCAACATATTTAGAATTTCCATCTTTAGATCTTTACAGTCTAATCAGCTATGATGAAACAGAAATCCTGAATCATGATCCAGTCTTACAGCGCGGTTTAACCATTGGTGAACAGCGCCTTGTCCGTAGCGTTTTTGGTGATAGTTTAGAAGCAGATAAAATATCACTTAGTGTTTATCAAAAATATCATGAAATCAAAAAACTTGAATCGCCCGTGATTGCATCTAATGTGATCACGATCTACGGTCAGAATAATTATCTAGATGATTTTTCTAAAGCAGATAAGACAGAAGGTTATAGTAATTTTATATTTGGTTTAACGCGCCTATGGCAAAATCAAAATCATGCTAAATTTTCACCGAATGCTGATTTGGGCACGGATTATATTCTGTCGTATAAAGTACGCTTTGGTGATTTAGGTCCATATCAACAGGCCGCCGCGGTTAGCGATTACGCAAGTTGGTTTTTACATCATAAACATGATTATATTTATGCGAAGGAACGCTATGGGGCAGGGAATTGTGATGCCAATAAATTTTGGACCCATTTGATTGATCCTGTATTGCCCGCCTTAAAATATACGCGGGTTAGTAAAGAGAAACAAACGCAGCGCGGTCTAACGCCGAGTGAGAAGGATTTTTTAAATCAGTTTTTTGACTATGCAATTGATGTCGATAACGTCGTACAGGAAATGAACCCGATAGAATGTGCGGATCGCGCCGCACATGTCGATTCAAAATATAAAGTCACGTATTTTGGGAATACGCATGCGGCGGATTACACAAAAACGGATGGCATCAAGGCAGGTTATTTTATCCATGAATTAACACATATTTGGCAGCGCCATACGGCGTATCGTTATACGAATGAATTATTCGTCAATGAGCCTGATAAATATGCATATCCTATTAATAATAAAAAATTTAAATTTGTGAATTACGCGGTTGAACAGCAAGGCGCTATTTTAGAGGATTACGCACGCGTATTTTTCTTTGATACATCAGTCCGCCATGATGTGGATGAAGAGGGGCTACGTATATTAGTTGAAAGCCACTTCCCGCATTTGAGTGAATTTAGAATGCGCTATAATCAAGAAAAATCAAAGTCCAAACAGTCAGGCGCAGTTGTCGAATGGACGCAGCGTTTTGGCTTGCCACAAATCTAAATTATGGTTTAGGGCTTAGCTCTATTTCTAATGATCATGGACAGCTATAGGATTTATAACCTGCGGCTTCATCTTCAGCTGTGGTCACGTCTTTACACTCGACGGTAACAGTATCGTCGCCTTCGCCGAATGTTACAGTCGGCACTCCAAAGCTATAGCTATCGTCTGATACAGACGCAAAAAGCAAGCTAAGTGATAGCAACATTGATGAGGCTATCAAGCTGTAGCTTGCTATATCGTTTGAGCTTTTGCGCATATGTTACGCAATACTAACCATTTTTTGTGGCATGATTTTGCCGTGGCAATGTTTGTATTTCTTGCCACTACCACATGGACAATCCGCATTACGTGGGACCTTGCCCCATGTGTCAGGATCTTGTTTATCAAACTGTGGCTTGATTATGGTTGCGGTCGGCTGCTGTGCAACAGGTGCGCCATCAGCTGTTTCAGAACCTAAACCACGGCTTGCTTGTGCCTTTTGCTGCGCTTGGTATTCATCAACCATTCTTTGTAGCGCTTCAGCATCAAGGTTAAATTCCACAATGCTCAGATTCTGTGTAATGTTTTCACTCATATTTGTCAGCATGTTTTCAAACATTGAAAAGGCTTCAGTTTTAAACTCATTGAGTGGATCGCGCTGACCAATCGCACGCAGGTTAATACCTTGGCGCAGGTGGTCAAGCTGAAGTAAGTGGTCTTTCCATGCGTTATCGATTGTTTGCAACACGAATGATTTTTCAATCTCACGGAAAAACTCTTTGCCCGATTTCTCTGCTTTGTCTTCCATCTTTTTGTCAGACGCAGCAATGATACGCTCAAGAATTTCATTATCAGCAATTCCTTCTTCCTTCGCCCAATCATCAATTGGAAGATCAAGGCCAAGGAGGCGCATGCATTCATTTTTAAGGTGATCAGTCTGCCATTGTTCAGCATAACTGCCTTTTGGAATGGCTTCGGTCACAACGCTTTCGATTACATCATGGCGAATATCTTTGACCAATTCTTCAACGCTGTCACTATCCATGATCTCACGGCGTTGTTCATAAATGATCTTACGCTGGTCGTTCATGACGTCGTCAAACTTCAGCAAGTTCTTACGAATTTCAAAGTTTTGACGCTCAACGCGCGCCTGTGCTTTTTCAAGCGCTTTACTTAACCATGGGTGCGTTAATGCTTCACCATCACGTAGGCCAATCGCGCTATTGCTTAATACCGCTTCTAGCGCGTCTGGTGAGAAGATGCGCATTAAGTCGTCTTCTACAGAGAGATAGAAAATTGTTTCACCGGGGTCACCTTGACGGCCACAACGACCACGAAGCTGGTTATCAATACGGCGGCTTTCGTGACGTTCTGTACCAATGACCATAAGGCCGCCAGCATTTTTCACAAAAGCTTCGTTCTCAGCAATCTCAGCCTTGATTTTCTCAATCATAGCTGCGCGTTTGTCATCGGTTAAATCGGCAGGAACTTCCTGTGCAACACGCATGTCAAAGTTACCGCCGAGTTTAATGTCGGTACCACGGCCAGCCATGTTGGTTGCGATGGTTACTGCACCTGGTACACCGGCCTGAGCAATAATATAGGCTTCTTGTTCGTGGTAACGTGCGTTCAACACTTGGTGTGGAATTTTGTGCTTTTTCAATGTACGTGAAAGCGATTCAGACTTTTCAATCGACACGGTACCAACCAAGATTGGTTGTTTTTTCTCATGCGCTTTACGAATACGTTCCAAAATCGCAATTTCTTTATCCGCAAGTGACTTATAAATCTCATCATCATGGTCGATACGAGATACTGGCACGTTGGTCGGGATAGCCAAAACACCTAATTTATAGATCTCCATAAATTCGGTCGCTTCTGTGAGCGCCGTACCTGTCATACCACCAATTTTAGGATACATACGGAAGAAGTTTTGGAAGGTAACAGACGCAAGTGTTTGGTTTTCTTGCTGGATTTCAACACCTTCACGTGCTTCGAGTGCTTGGTGCAAACCATCAGAGAAACGACGGCCTTCCATCATACGGCCTGTAAATTCATCAATCAAAACAACTTTATTGTCTTTAACGATGTAATCTTTATCCGCTTCAAATAATTTATGTGCACGCAATGCTTGGTTTACATGGTGCACCAACATAATATTCTGTGCATCATAAAGACCTTCTTCATTTGAAAGTAGACCATGCTCTTTCAATAACTGCTCAATATGCTCTGAACCTTGGTCATTCAATGAAATAGACTTCATTTTTTCATCAAGTTCAAAATCATCTTCAGTCAGAAGCGGGATCAATTTATCAACTTGAACATAAAGTTCAGGTGAGCTTTCTGATGGGCCAGAGATAATCAACGGCGTACGCGCTTCATCGACCAAGATCGAGTCTACCTCATCAATAATTGCGAAGTTATATGGACGCTGAACCATTTCTTTCAGGCTGAATTTCATATTATCACGCAGATAATCGAAACCGAACTCGTTATTCGTGCCATAAGTAATGTCGCAGGCATAAGCCGCGCGGCGTTCTGCATCACGTTTGTTTGATGTGATACAGCCAACGCTTAAACCCATATATTCGTATACTTGCGCCATCCATGATGAGTCACGTTCAGCCAAGTAATCATTGACGGTGACGACATGGACGCCTTTACCTGAAATCGCATTCAAATAAGCAGGCAGGGTTGCGACAAGTGTTTTACCTTCACCTGTACGCATTTCTGAAATCAAACCTTTATGTAGGGC
>JASBUS010000078.1 GCA_030147745.1 Alphaproteobacteria bacterium | reverse complement strand
CAATTTGATCAAAGACTATAATGCGTTAAAAGTCGTGGAATGGGTTGATGACAGTTATCATGTGAAATGGGTGGAACCTATTGCAGGCAATGAAGCGGCAATTGGGCTAAATGTCGTCTTTGATGAGGTGCGCCGTAAAGCGCTGGAAGGCGCTGCGGAAAGTGACCGTCCAACCTTAACGCCGCCAATTGATTTAGTACAAGGCTATCGCGGTTTAATTGCTTATGTCCCATTGAATGTGAAAGACCGTTTTGATGGTTTCATTGTCGGGATTTATGATTTGAATGAATTTATTGGCAACTTGATTCCAACACAATTTATGAATTCATTCGCAATAGAAGTGGTTGATCAAGATAAAATCGTATTTTCAAATATTGAAGCGCGCAACGCTAAAGATGAAGATTTCTTCTATACGAAAGCATTTAAAGTCTATGATCGAGAATGGGTTTTTTCTGCGGAACCTAAGCCTGAATATTTCAAAAAACACGTGTCTAAATATGCGTATTTGGGTTTGCTCGGCGGTGCGCTGCTCTCCATATTGATTGGCATTTCGGTCTATACGGTGATGATCTCTAACCGCCGTAATGCGTTGCTTTTAAAAAGTGAGCGTGCTCTGCAGGCGGCAAATGCTGAATTAGAAGAATTCGCTTATCGGACATCGCATGACTTACGCTCCCCCGTTGTGTCATCCTTGGCGCTGGCGCATATGATTGAAAAACATATTGCTGAAGGGAACCAAACAAAAGCCACAGAATGTTTGGGCATGATGGTCCCTGCGATGAATAAGCTGCAAAGTTTGATTGAGGATATTTTAAACTTAACCCGAACGAAAAGCGAGCAAGAGGAACTTGTAAACGTTGACCTAGCGGAGATCATCGCCGATACACGAGCGAAGCTAAGCGGGATGGATAATTATGACCGCGTGAGCTTTGAAACGGATTTAGCGGTGACAACACTAGATAATATTTTGAAAAATCGCCTCACATTGATTATCAGTAATTTGATTTCGAATGCCTATAAATATCAGGATACAACACAACTAGAATCCTATATCCACCTGCGCAGTTATCGTGATGATGATTATATTGTGATTGAGGTCGAAGATAACGGTATAGGAATACCGCCAGAAAACCGCGAGCAAATGTTCCAAATGTTTAAACGTTTCCATCCCAAAGAGTCATTTGGATCTGGTCTTGGTCTTTATATGATCAAGAAAAGCGCGGAAATGCTTGGTGGGGATATTAAATATATCGCCAAGGATCAAGGTTCAATATTCCGCTTAGTTTTACCTGATTAAAAAATAAGCGCCTAAATGGCGCTTATTACATATTAACCATTCACGGGCGCGAAAGATGGCGGCGGCAGCGTAATGGCCTCAATCGCATCATTCAGCTCATTATAAATGCGGATTTGTTCAAACAAGAACAGGCGCTCTGTATCTGGCTGCGATGGGTCGGTGACGTCTTTCTTCTTTAAATTCTCTTTGACGCGATCCGCTTCCTGTTTAAGGAAACCTTGCACGGCTGTATATTCACGGCGCGGGATATATTTCACAATTTTATTCGCTAAATCAGTTAATGGTTCATTTTCAACCAAACCATATTCAGTGAAGTTTTGACCGCTGAAAGATTTCACAATCGTTTTGTTATTAAAGACGTGACAAAGCGGTTTTTGTGCATCTAGACCCGCGCTAAATTTTGGATTTGACGATTGTTTCAAACCGGCAATAAATTTATTGGTTTTTGACAGGGTTAATTCTAACGCATCACAATAAAAAGCGGGCTTGCCATCATTCGGGTCGTCTTTAAATGTGTCATCAAAAAGCTCTTTCATTTTGTCATCCATCTCCGGCTTTTTCTTCTTTTCCGGTGGTGGTTTTGGCTTGGCTTTTGGTGGCTGCGGTTTCGGCTCTGCTTTTGGCGGTTGTTCAACCGCTTTCTCAGGCGTTTTTTCTGGCGCTTTCACGGGTGTTTTTTGTGGTTCAGCCGCTTTTTCAGGTGCTTTAGCAGGAGGCTGAGCATTGTCATTATCAGGCTTCGCCGCAGGCGGGTTCGCCTTTGGGGGTTGTTTCTTTGGTTCAGGCTTTTGCTTGTCGTGGTAACCTTCTGGTGCGTGACGCGCATCAGGTAAGTTTTCACGGCGGCCAATTTTCTCACGCATTTTCTTTGCTTCTGGGAAGCGTTTTTCAACGATTTCGATCAGCAAGGCATCATTTTCTTTACTATCAAAGCCCATTTCTTTGAAATACCAATTTGATGGATAAGCTTTATCCGGCATCAGAAAACGGCGGGCGTAATCTTCAACGATACTGGCCTGTTTTTCATCACAGAAATCTTCGAATTTATCGCCCGTTCTTAAATGATATCCATGGCCAAGTTGGCAGTGGCCAAGCGGGGTATAGGCATCCGCTGTTTGGAATTGCCAGATATGCACCATTTCATGGATGTTCGTCCCAAACACCATTGGGTGTTTTTCTTTACCAAAATCTAGCGACAGCATGTTTTTGCCGTAAAAAGCGATTTGATGGCCATTAAAAGTTTGCGCCAAAACTTGCATGATCGACATGCCATCCGAGAAAATCTTGGTTGGGCCAGCATGCAGTTCGACAATTTTAGGGTCAATTTCTTTACCGAATAGCCCAGCATAATAAAGCTCTTCTGCCGTCAAAGGACGTGGGATGGATTCTTTTGGTGGTTCTTTGGGTAGATCCAAATTAGCATGGACAGCCGCACAGAATCCGATGGCTGCCGCCATTGTGACATATTTGGCTAAGCCAATAAAATTAGGTTTTTTTGTATATTTTTGATTATTCATTATTTCACCCTCTTATCCCTAAATTACTGTGGTGTGCGTTCAGGCATTCTTGGTGGTACATAGCCTTCATAATAAACGCCCCAGCCCCATTCATCAGGGTTCTCACCTTTTTTACCTTCACCTTCGCCAATATGTTTGCCAGCATCGGCAGGTGGCGCATATTCAGAGAAGTCACGCACCGGTTCAGGAAATGTTTTTGGTTCTTGGGCACCGCTGCCGCCCGCAGGTGTTTCATTTGATCCGCCTTGCGTGCCGTCCTGTGGGTTGCCTTGTGATGTCTCACCGCTATTCGGTGTCGCTTTGCCTGTGCCTTGCCCAGGGGGCAGGGTTGGGTCAGTGACTGGTGGCTGCTGTGCATGGTCTTGTGTCGGCACGCCGCCATTCGGATTGTCTTTATGTTCAGGGAAGAAACGGTCAAAATCTGTCGCGACTTTATACAGCATGAACATGATAAATGCGGCGCCGCTGAGCATCAGTGTGTTTTTCGCAAATGACGCTACAATGCCGACGGTCTTTTTAGATTTCTGCTTTTGGAATTCTTTGGCTTTTAATTCTTCGGCATGTTTTTGTTCGTCCTTAGCCGCTTGGATTGCTGCCTTGCGCATCGCTTCTTTATGTTCAGCGTCTTCGCGTTCAGCTTGTCTTTGGAGGCGCTGAGCAGCCAATTTATCTTCCATCGCTTCACGCTGCATTCTAAGCGTTTCACGCTGCATTCTAAGCGTTTCACGCTCCTCGGCTAACTCTTGCGCATGGATTTGGTCTTTTAACTGCTGTTTTTCTTTTAAATGGGCACTGGCTTTTTGTGCTGCGGCTTTAAAGGATGTCGCAGGCACGGCTTTATCCGCCCATGGATTTGTAATCGGTGCTGCATAACCTGCCCAAGGGTCTGCGTCATTTGGCAATTGTTGATCGTCGCTCATATCTCGCCCCCTTATTTTACAGTTTACGCATTAACTGGCCATCGCCATTCATAAAGGATTCGCCTTTACGCAGCTTTCTATAGGCGGGGTCTTTAGGGCTTTCAATTACAGGTAAAGTATCATCCTGCTGTGCCCCTGCGGTCACGGTGGCGCTGCTTTGCTCACCACTGACCAATTGTTCGATTGTATCAAGAATATCATCACAATCTGCTGCGGTAAGTGCCTCTTTATAGGCATTGTTGATCGTATCTAAACGCAGCTGATATTGTGTTTTATCAAGGCCTTTGAAACGGCTGTTTAGGGTTTCAATCATTTGACCATGTTGGCGTGCAATTTCCATTTTTAATTCAGCGCGCAGTCTTTCAGGATTTTTAAGCGCCTCGGCAAGTTCACCAATATAGCTTTCATCCATTAAGTGGTCTGTACGTGATGGTGTGAATGTATAGCCAAGGAAGCGCTGATTTTGTACATTGCTCTTTTTAAAGGCTTGTTCCATTTTTGTGGCCAATTTGGCGCGGGTTTTATCATCTTGCCATGGTTCATCGGCAGTCCCTGCAAGAATATCACGCACGACATCTTGTTTATGGCCTTGTAAAGCCGCAACCCAGTTCGCAACCGAAAGCGCAGCAATATTCGCAGTACCTTCAATTGCGGCGTCGCGGTTATTTAAAAGGGTTTGTAGCGCATCGCCGCCCGCACCTGTCACATTTGCTAATTTGGTTTCCCAAACTGAACGGCTGGCTTTCAAGGCATCTAGCTGCGGCGCGAAACGGGCATCAAGCTCATCAATTTGTTTATCAAGCGACAAACGTTGTTTGATGGTTGCATCAAGTAAGTTTTGTTGTTCTGCGGGCAAAGCCGTACCAATTTTACTCAGAAGCTCAGTACGTTCTTGTGAAAGTTCCGAAATTTGCTGCTGATAATTGTTAATGTCGATCTGGGCTTGTTTATCCCATGATGTGTATTTACCGTCATTGTTATTGTCGTGGTCACGGATGGTGTTAATTTCACCCTGTAGGCGCTCAATCTCAGTTTGAAGCGCATCAATCGCAGGGTCTTTTGCGCCAGATTTAATCTCTTGGATCTTAGCGTCTAGGTTGCTTATTTCGCTGTTTAGGCGTGTTTGTTCAGCAGCTTTGGCTTCATGGACGGAGGCTTCTTCAGTTGTGAGGGTTTTCAGCTCGGTCATGGCGAGTTCTTGTTCTTCCATACCATATTTAACCGCAAAGCCCATCGCAACGAATACACAGTTAAGTGCAGCAAGGCTGATACCTGCAGCAGTGAAGAATGAGCCACTAAGGCGGTTACCTTGCGCGAAGGCTTCTTCACCGCGTTTCATTAGGCGATATTGTGTATAAGCACGTGTAACGGAAATGGCACCGCTAATCCCCGCATTGGCGGCAACGGCTTCGGTAGTGCCTTTAAAGCCCGTATAATGTTCAACCGCGCCATAACCAAAATAGGTCATCAGCATTGATTCCGCCAAAAGGCAGGCCACTTTACCAGTGCTTGCGCGTTTGGCGACTTGTTCATAGCTTTTGCGTAATTCAACGGCGCTTCTTTGCGCTGCATGAACATTTTGAATACCGCGGTTAAGGTGATCCATCCCTGCGGTAATTAAAGTCTGGTCAGTAATAAAACCTGAGGCAACCGCGCTGTTAATTTCTTGATTATTGGCAGCCTTCATACGGATATTGGTCACGCCTGATGTCGGTGGCGGTTTAATCGCTTGTTGGATTTGTGATGGATCTTGGATGGCTTTATCTGCGTTTTCGGCAATCGCCATTGCTTCATCAAGAGACTTATCAGACATAACGTTTACACCCCCGTTATTATTATTTGTCTATCATTATGGTAAACCTTTATAGTCACAAGGATAGATTATGTCAATTCCTTTTTGCTATATTTACGAAAATTATTTTTAAGCGCGGTTTTTTGTATTTTTATATGGCCTAAACAGGCTGTGGGCGGGCATTAAGCTGCTGTATAGCGTGTAAGCCATATTGCTGTACTAACGCCTTACAATCGTCATGAGATAATGCCGCGGTTTGCGCAGGATGATTTTGACGCAATTCATGATAAGCCTTCGCCCAATAAGCGTTTTCAGGCTGGGCAAGCTCAATAATCTCAGCGCCATTTAATTGACGTGCATAATCTTTCTCGGTGATTTGTAACGCTGTTCGCCCCCATGCATCCATATGGGTTAAAATGTCTTTACATTGAGCAAAGCTAAACGTCTCACGATAGAGGCGATCACGCCAAAGCTCCGTGAAGCTTGCGGCCATATCTTCAGGCCAGTAGCTAATGCTTGCTATCTCGGTAAAGTTTAAATGATTGCGGAAACGTGCGTCACTTAGCTGCGTTTTTACTAGGCTTGCTTGCGGACGGCCAAATTCATGGCCTAATTGTGTCATCTGTACCAAGAAATCGAGATTTTCGCGATCAAATTTCTGACTTAAGCTACTTAGCCCTTTGTCGCTATGAGTTTGTGCCGTGAATTGATTCAAAATTGAGGCAATGTCTTTTAGCGGCGTATTTGCCGCTGACACGTTATCGATGATCTGTTCGGTACTGTCATCAGGAAATAAGATATGAAATGCAAAAGCGGTATCTAGGGTATCAGAATTTTTGCCAAGGCTTTTATATATAGCGTCATGTGCATCCGCCGCTACGCCAGCGCGTAAAGCTTCAAATTCAGGGCCATGGATGCGGCGTGATTTATTAAAGGCGCCCTTCTGAGGATTATAATCTGCATAAATCCATTCTGGCGTATCTGTGCCTTGTAATGCGAAGGCGCTTTTTAAATCATTGGTGACGTTATCTTGACCTAAAAAGACCTGCTGGTCTTTAACCTTCACGCGAAATGGCGGTGCAAAGCCGCGCGCGGCGAGTGCTTTTTCTTGTTTTTTATTCGCGGTATTACGGTGGACATTAGCCATGCGGAGGCCAATAAAACTTGTTAGTGGCACAATAATCGCCCATGCGCCCATAACTGGGGCAAGGCCATAACTTGCCGCTTTAAAAACACCGATGGTTGTGGCGATTTTACCCGGTAAATTCCAGAATGAAAATTTCTCATAGCCATCAAGCAAGGCGGCTTTAAAACCTGTATTACGCTGCTTATATTGCGCCATAGCGCGAATATCATTCACCTTCATTTCACCTTGAGCGGATTTATTAAAAGCTTCGATAAAATGGCTGCGTATTTGTTTATTGAGGCGCGCTTCTAAGGCACGGTCTTTACGGAATTTAACGGATTCAATCCATTTGTCTTTGAGGGCTTTTGGCGAAGACACAACATGCCAAATGTCACTCGCCCAAGCGGCAAGCCAGTGTTGGTCTTTGATCTTTGTTGGCTCTGTCATTATACACACGTCCCCTAAGCCTAATCAGATAAGGCGAAGAGAAATTACCATAGAAACACGATTATGTCAAATATAATGCGGGTTACAGATTTATGTTGAACTCTGAACTGTGGATAGTACAATAAGTTGCATTCTTGTTAAGGCTTTATAAAGACTTAAGGCCTAATTTATCAGCCAGTATTTATTTTTCTGACCGCGTTTCTATAGCATTAAGATGCCGATGTTGTTGCATCATATTAATGACCTGCGTAGCTAAATATCGTTATCTTATCACATTTTAAATGGAGAATTTTCATGAGCAATGAACGTAAATGTCCTGTCATGCATGGTGGCAATACCGCGTCTGGTGTGTCCAATATGGACTGGTGGCCTAAAACATTAAATTTGGACATTTTACATCAGCATGATTCGAAAACAAATCCAATGGATAAGGATTTTAACTATCGTGAAGAGGTCAAAAAACTTGATTTCGCGGCGCTTAAAAAAGACCTTCTTGCCTTAATGACCGACTCGCAAGACTGGTGGCCAGCGGATTGGGGCCATTATGGTGGCTTGATGATCCGTATGTCATGGCATGCGGCGGGCTCTTACCGCGTCGGTGATGGGCGCGGCGGTGCGGCCACAGGTAACCTACGTTTCGCTCCGCTTAATAGCTGGCCAGATAACGTCAGCCTTGATAAAGCGCGCCGCATTCTTTGGCCAATTAAAAAGAAATACGGTAACCGCCTAAGCTGGGCAGATTTGATCGCCTATGCCGGCACTATTGCTTATGAATCGATGGGCTTAAACACATTTGGTTTTGCCTTTGGACGTCAAGATATCTGGCATCCTGAAAAAGACACATATTGGGGCGCGGAAAAAGAATGGCTTGCCCCAAGTGATGAACGCTATGACAGCGTGGATAACCCTGCGACAATGGAAAACCCATTAGCGGCAGTACAAATGGGTTTGATCTACGTCAACCCAGAAGGCGTGAACGGTAAGCCTGATCCATTTAAAACCGCAGCGCAAATCCGTGAAACATTTGGCCGTATGGCAATGGATGATGAAGAAACCGTTGCGTTGACTGTGGGTGGTCACACCGTGGGTAAATGTCACGGTAATGGCGATGCCAGTAAATTAGGGCCAGAGCCTGAAGCGGCAGGCCTAGAACAACAAGGTTTCGGCTGGCATAACCCGAAGGGCAAAGGCGCAGGCCGTGATACCATCACCAGTGGTATTGAAGGCGCATGGACAACCCACCCAACCAAATGGGATAACGGTTACCTACATTTGCTCTTGAATTATGACTGGGAGTTAAAGAAAAGCCCAGCGGGCGCATGGCAATATGAGCCAATCAATATCAAGGAAGAAGACAAGCCTGTTGACGTGGAAGACATGAAAACACGCTATAACCCGATCATGACCGATGCGGATATGGCGATGAAGATGGATCCAAAATTCCGCGAGATTGCAGAGCGCTTTTATAACGACCATGAATATATGTCGAAAACCTTTGCGCGTGCATGGTTTAAACTCACCCACCGTGATTTAGGACCTAAGACACGTTATATTGGCCCAGATGCACCAAGTGAAGACTTGATCTGGCAAGACCCTGTCCCACAAGGTAAAAAAGATTATGACGTTGATGCGGTAAAAGCCAAAATCGCGGCAAGCGGCCTGAGCATTTCTGAAATGGTTGCAACAGCTTGGGATAGTGCCCGTACGTTCCGTGGTTCTGACCTGCGCGGCGGTGCAAACGGTGCGCGTATCCGCCTTGCTCCACAAAAAGATTGGGAAGGCAATGAGCCTAAACGCCTTGCAAAAGTCCTATCTGCCCTTGAGCCAATTGCGGCATCAAGCGGCGCAAGCCTTGCTGATGTGATTGTCTTGGCCGGTAATGTTGGTATTGAACAAGCGGCAAAAGCCGCCGGCGTGAATGTTAAAGTCCCATTCGCGGCAGGGCGCGGCGATGCGAGCGAAGCGATGACCGATGCAGCGTCTTTTGCCTATTTAGAACCAATTCATGATGGCTACCGTAATTGGCTCAAAAAAGACTATGCGGTCAATGCGGAAGAATTAATGCTCGACCGTACGCAGCTTATGGGCTTAACCGCTAAAGAAATGACTGTTTTGGTTGGCGGC
>JASBUS010000074.1 GCA_030147745.1 Alphaproteobacteria bacterium | reverse complement strand
AAATTTTAAATGAACTAAACACGGACGGCATTAAAATCCCAAGTGAAAAACTGATCAAATATTTTGATGCAGCCGTTAAAGAAGGTCTTATCGTAAAATCTGATGCAGCAAATGCTGTCGGCGTTCAAAACGCCCGTACATTGGATGAGATTTTCAATGAATTTACAGCGAAGCAGCATCAATTTGAATCTGCTCTTTCACCGCAAGTAAATCAAAAGCCTGAGCTTCATGACAACATGAAAACAGTTTTGGTTGAACAGCTGAAAAAAGCTTACACGCTTTAATGTTAAGCGGCATCATCCTGCGCGGCATTAAGAACGCGCGGGGTGGCTTCTATTTGCTGCGGGCTGTGTAAATCGACGCCGCCCGTACCAATTTTAAGATCATTAAATTTACGCGCCCCAGGCAAAACGGAAGACTGTAGCGAACCAACCGCGCTGTTATAACCATCAAGGGCGGAGCTTAAGCCTTTACGCAATTTCTCCATATGACCGCTAAATGTATTCAGGCGCTTATAAAGGTCTGTGCCAAGCGCGGCAATCGTCTTTGCTTCTTCGGCGACGACTTGTTGTTGCCAGCCATACATCACGACGCGTAATAAGCCCATCATGGTTGTTGGCGAAGCCAAAATCACGTTATTTTTCGCGGCATCTTCGATCAATGTTTTATCGGCTGAAATCGCCATCGAAAACAGGCTTTCAGTCGGCAGGAACATCACGACAAATTCAGGGCTATCAAATTGCTGCCAATAGGATTTAGATGAGATTGTCTTTAAATGTTCACGCAGCTTCACCGAGAAATCTTTGAAGGCGCTTTGCTGCTCGGCTTGGGTTAGGTCTTCCTCAACCGCTTTCCAATATGGTTCAATTGGTGTTTTCACATCAATCACAATATCAACGCCGCCCGGCATGTGGACGACAAAATCTGGCTTCAGGCCGCGGTTATTTTCATCTTGGACATGGACTTGCTGACGGAAATGTGTGCCTTCAATCAAGCCAATCGCTTCAAAGGCGCGCTGTAATTGCATCTCACCCCATTTGCCGCGGTCATTGGTGTTGGACAGGACTTTAACCAAATTGCCTGTTTCTTGACGCAGGCGCTGCTGTTCAAGCGCGAAGCTTTTTAATTGGCCTTCTAATGTATTGCCTGTGCGGCCTAAATGGTCAACGCGCTGTTCCATGTCTTTCAGGGTCTTGGCGATCGGGTCAACCATTTCCGCAATGGCTTTTTGACGTTTTTCAAAATCATGCTGCTGGGTATTTTGGGTCTTTTCAATATTCTCACGCGCGAGGGCTAAAAACATCTCGTTATTTTTGCGGAGCGCTTCACTGGCGAGGGAATCGAAACTTGCACGCAGCGCATCGGGCGCTTGTTCAAGCTGCGCATTGCGTTTTTCAAGCGCAGTGATACGAAGGAAAAGGGGAACGGCGGCGCAAAGTGCACCTAAACCAAAACCGGCAACTGAATATAATAATGAACTGTCCATGATGGCTTTATTATAAGCATATCTCAGCCCTGTTGCACAGGGGGGCGCGATGAAATGTCCCCGAAATTATTTATAATCAATCCGCGCGAGATATAAGCCATCTGGCGGGGCTGTCGGGCCGCCTTTTGTGCGGTCACAGGCTTCTAGGGCCTGTTTCATGGTTTCATTCGTCCATTTGCCGAGGCCAACATAGGCGAGTGAACCTGCAATATTGCGCACCATGTGATGTAAGAAGGCCTGTCCTTCGACATAGATGCGAATATCTTGTCCGCCAAAATCATCATATGTTGTTTCGGTGACCTTAATGTCGCTAATGTCACGTATTGGTGACTTCGCCTGACATTCAGATGCACGGAAGGTCGTGAAATCATGCGTGCCGCGTAAAATTTGCGCGGCTTCATGCATGGCCGCGGAATCAAGCTTGCGATGCATATGCCATGCGCGGCCCGCATCTGTGGTCAGCGGCGCAGAGCGCGTGACGATGCGGTATATATAAAGCTTGTTTTTGGCGCTATAGCGGGCATGAAAATTTTCATCGACTTGTTCAGCATGTAATACAGCAATTGGGTGCGGGCGCAAATGCGCGTTAATGGCCTTGCACATATCATAACCACTAATCTCGCGCTTATAATCAAAATCAAAATGGGCAATTTGACCATAAGCATGGACGCCTGCATCCGTGCGGCCAGCAACATGCAGGCGCACTTGAAGCTGCGAAAACTTCTCAATCGCTTTTTCGACGGTCTCCTGAACGGATGGCTGCGGAATATCCTGCATCTGCCAACCGCAGTAATTCGTCCCTTCATATTCGACAGTAATTTTCCAGCGTTGTGTCATGCTACTTAATGCTTTTAATATTAACCTGACGTTATATAGGCCTGTTTTGACCGCCGCGTCAATATCTGGGCATTAGGCAGCGCCAATCAACGCGGTGATTGCGCCAGATAAAATAAAAGCGGCTTAATTAAGCCGCTTCGCGTAGGTCATGCTCGACATTAAATAACAGGGCGCGGAGTTCATCAAGGCTACGCGCCTGTTTTAATTGTTTCGCCAGCGTCGGATTATTCAGCATGCGTGATATCTTCGCAAGGCGCATCAAATGACGTGGGCCATCGCCGCGCGGTGACATCGTCACCCAAACCACCTGAACATCTTCATCATCTGGGCTGTCGAAATTAATCGGCTTTTCGATATGGACGAGAATATTCAATGGGGTCTTTAGGTCATTTAAGCGAATATGCGGTATAGCCAAACCGTGACCAATCGCCGAGCTCGCCTGCCGTTCTTGGTCCAGCAGGGCGTCGAATAGGGCGATATCGTCCATTTGACCATGTTGCTTGCTTACAAAACGCGCTATGTCGCGCATAACTTCACGCTTATTCTTGGATTTCAATCCATAAAGGACGTAATCAAGCGTGATGTCTTTATTGAGCTGCATAACAATTTCCTTTCTGAAAATGGTTATTCATCAACTTTCGCTTATGTAACACAGCTTAAAATAAAAATATAGGGGGCAAATGATAAAAATCGTCTATTTCTTATAAAAATATTAAGCTATAGACGTTTAACATATGTTTTTAATAAGTTTTAATAATCGGTCTGTTTTTGAAATAATTGTATAAACCCTATCTTATTCAGCGCGGCTATGTTAGCCTATATTGAGGAGCCAAATTATCATGCGCATGTTCTGTTTTATCATTATATTACTGGGTGTTATGGGCGCATCGCCGTTGCGCGTACAGGCCGATGATGCGCCGTTTAAGATGTCTTTTCCCCTGCGCTGCACAATGGGGGAGGATTGCTGGCTGCTTTACTATGTAGATACCAATCGCGCCGATAAAATTGCCGAAGATTATTCCTGTGGAAAACGTACCTATGACCAACATAAGGGGACGGATTTTATGATTCGGGATAAGGCGGCGATGGAAAAAGGAATCGATGTCCTTGCCGCGGCGCCGGGTAAAGTGCTGCGCCTGCGTGATAGCGTGAGTGATGACTTTAAGTCGGATGAAGCGATGCAGGCCATTAAAGATGCCGGTATTGAATGCGGTAATGGCGTATTTGTTGGCCATGCAGGCGGCTATGCCACCCAATATTGTCACTTGAAAAAAGGCTCAATCATTGTCAAAGAGGGCGATGAACTGACCCGCGGCCAGAAAATTGGTGAGATTGGTATTTCAGGTATGGCGGAACATCCGCATCTACATTTAAGCGTTTATCGCGATAAAAAATTGATCGACCCATTCGGCGGACAGGATGTGGAGGCTGAAGACTGCCGCCAAGGGGATTTAGGGGCGCGTCAATATTGGGATGACACTATGCCACTTCGTAATGAAGCGCCGAATTTTGTCGATTCAGGTTTTTCCGCATCCATGCCTGACTTTGATTTGATCCCGCAGGGGCAGCGCGGCAAAGCGCCCAAAGCGGGCGATAAGGCTTTTATATATTGGGGCGTAATTTATGATATGCGTCAAGGCGACTATTTGGTCATGAATATTATCGACCAAGATGGCAAGGAATGGGTTAAACGTACTGTGCAGCAGGATAAAGACCGCATCCGCCAATATTACGCGGCAGGCCGTAAAATCTCTGCAGGACTGCCTAAAGGCACATATACGGGGCATATGGCCTTAACCCGCGTATTGGATGACGGCAATACACAAACTTATCGCCACGCACAGACAATTACAGTAGAATAACACTCTGTAACATTAATCAGGACAGCGTATATGGACATTATGGGGCTAATACATGATTGGGCGGATATCATCTGGATTCCGATTGCAGCCGTATCTGTTCATAAAGGGCAGCGCATAAAGGCCGCGGCTTTTGTGGTGTTCTGTATGTTAACCATGCGCCTACAGGTGGAATTAATTCGTGATACGGGTTTTGATACAGGTTATCTCAATTTTATGCACTCCGATATTTTTAATCGCGCGCAAATTGTCTATTCCGTCTTTATCGTTTTATTCTTAATTTTGTCGCATTATTCGCCAAATACGCGCGGCGCAATTTACATGGCGGCAAGCATTAGTATTTATTTTATGGCTTTTTTCAGCTCAATGCTTATTATGCTGCTTTAAAGGAAATAGAGTGCCGCATGAGTAAGAAAAAAGATTTCTCAACAAAACGAAATAAAAAACGTACTTCACGGAATACGTCGGAGCATGTCAAAACCGCCAAAGGGCGGAAGAGTTCATCGACCCGCTGGTTGAAGCGTCAGTTAAATGATGTCTATGTGCATGAGGCGCAGCGCCTCGGCTATCGCGGCCGTGCGGCGTTTAAAATCAAAGAAATTGATGAGCGTTTCAAAATCTTTAAGCCAGATTCAACGGTTGTGGATTTGGGCGCAGCCCCAGGTGGTTGGTGCCAGATTGCGATTGAACGCGGCGTGAAAAAAGTTGTCGCGATTGACTTGCTGCCTGTTGAGTTTTTACCGGGCGTGACATCCTTTGAAATGGATTTCATGGCGGATGATGCGCCAGAAGTATTGTTGCAGGCTCTTGATGGCGTACGCCCAAATGTCGTGATGAGTGATATGGCGCATAACACCGTCGGGCATAAAAATACCGACCACTTGAAAATTATGGCTTTGGTAGAGGCGGGCTATTATTTTGCACGTGATATTTTGGAAGAGAAAGGCACATTCATTGCCAAGGTATTCCAAGGCGGCGCATCGAATGATTTATTGGCGCTTGTAAAACAAGAATTTGAAACGGTACGCCATTTCAAACCGCCAGCCAGCCGTAAAGAATCTTCAGAAACGTATCTTATTGCCACGGGTTTTCGTGGGAAGCGTGATTAACGCTCGCCTCTAGTGAAGGGATCGGCGTGCCAGTCATTTCTGAAATGACAGCAATGCGCTTATCAATCGGTGGGTGCGTGGCAAACATACCCATAAAGCCGCTGGTATTTTCAATACACATTAATTCGACATCTTCGGGCAGGTCTTTGATTTGATCATGACCCGAAATGCGCATTAAGGCGCGCATCATCGCATCAGGGTTTTTGGTCAGCTCCACCGCGCCAGCATCGGCCAAAAATTCACGTTTACGCGACAGTGAAAAGCGGATCAAAATGGCGAAGACATAGCCAATCGCCAAAATCACAAAAGCCAGCAGATAAATCGCGCCGCTATTTTTATTTTCATTTGAAGATGATCGTCCATGGCGACCATAAACCATCGAACGAAACGCCATTTCGCAGAAAAAGCTAATCATGCCAACAAAGACCACACTGATGATTAATAGGCGCACGTCTTTATTCATGATATGGGTTAATTCATGAGCGAGTACGGCTTCTAATTCATCTTTCTTCAGGCTTTTTAACAGGCCGCGTGTCACGGTAATCGCATAATTTTTATCATTAATGCCGCTCGCAAAGGCGTTAAGCGCGGGTGTTTCGATGATTTGGAAACTGGGCATAGTTAGGCCGCGTGAAATGCAGAGATTTTCAAGCAGGCGATAAAGCTCTGGTTCTTCCTCATAGGTCACGGGATGTGCGCCAGTCATTTTCTGGATAAGACGGCTATGGCTGAAATAAGCGATTGCAAACCATAAGCATGCGCCAATCAAAGCCCAATAGCCATAGCGCAGACCAAGAGCCCAGCCTTCATTAATGGCAGCAGGCCAGATTAATGGCTCAGGCGTCACCATGCCAAAAGCATAAAGCCCTGTGCAGAAAGCAAAGATCATCAGAAACAACAATACGGGAAAACCTGCGAGCAGCAAAACTGAACGCAGGTTGTTATTATAGATATGTGATGTTAATCCAACGGATTTAAACGGCATGGGCACGGCCCTCCGCGCTAAAGATGGCTAAGGTCTTAAGAGAAGCTAACTTCTGGTGGTTTAGATGCTGTTTCTTTTTCAGTGGCATCCAATTCGAAATACTCTTCTTCTTTGAAGCCAAATGCGCCCGCAAACAACACGGCAGGGAACATTTTAATCGAAACGTTAAATTCTTTCGTCGCATTATTGAAGAAGCGACGCGCCGCGGCAATTTTCTGTTCAAGGTTAGAAAGTTCAGCCTGCAGCTTGGCAAAGTTTTGATCGGCTTTCAAATCTGGATAATTTTCAGCAACCGCCATCAAATTCATCATTGCGGCGCCAAGGGCACTTTCTGCTTTGGCAACATCACCAACGCTGCCGCCGCGCATCGCTGTTGCGCGGGCTTCGGTGACTTGGGTTAGGATATCATCCTCATGTGTGGCGTAACCTTTGACCGTGTTCACCAAATTCGGGATTAAGTCATGGCGTTCTTTTAACTGTACATCAATATCGGAAAAAGCGTTGTCGCGCGTTTGTTCCATACGAATGATTTTGTTGTAAAGTGAAATCAGGTAAATAACGGCGACAGCCAATACCGCAAGAAAAATCCAAGACCCCATAATTGATGCTCCTTATAAAATGCCAATACGGCCAATAGTTTACCGCAAAATTAGGCCGATTAAAATAGAAATAGCCCTCACAAAGAAGGGCTATCGTATTTTGTTTCAGTAGGGCGGTGCTTATTGCGTCAGAATATTTTCAAGGACATCCAAGACGACATTGCGTGTTTTGTCGATTAATACGATGTCATCGCCAACAATAACGCGCTCTAGGTCACCGAGCAGTTTTGGCAGTTTGCGTTGTAAGTCGCTTGGCAGGGCACGTTTTTCAAGGCCGGGCGGTAATGTGCCGTTTTTTTCTAAATGCTTTTGTAAGCCGGGCGGTAATTCATCGCGCTTGGCTAAACCTGGTGGCAGGCCGTCTTTATCTTTCTTAACCTTTTTATGGTGTTTGTCTTTTTTGTCTTGTGATTTGTTTTTGTAATAATCTTCGATGATGCTTTTCTCATCTTTTGAAAATACATGGTCAAGCACCGCGCCAATAACTTTGCCGTCTTCGGCGTCTAAAGCATAAGCGCTTGGTGTATAGAGCGGCGCGCTTACTAGCATGGCGCTCATTATTGTCGGGAGTAAAAATTTCATCGTTTAAATCTCCAAAAAAATAAAAAAATGGCGGCGAAGGTAAATGGTAAAAGCGCCGCCATTATATATAGAACGATTAAAGTGCCTTATGCCCTTCAATTAATTTTGTAACAACATCAGGTTCAGCCAATGTCGATGTATCGCCGAGCGTATCAAACTCATCCGCGGCAATTTTGCGCAAGATACGGCGCATAATTTTACCCGAACGTGTTTTCGGCAGGCCGCTGACAAAGTGAATAACATCAGGGCTAGCAATCGGGCCGATAATTGAGCGTACAGTTTTGACAATTTCTTGTTTCAAAATGTCGCTTGGCTTTTCGCCCGCACGTAAGATGATATAGGCGTAGATGCCTTGACCCTTTATATCATGCGGATAACCAACAACGGCGGCCTCTGCGACTAATTCATGCTCAGCAATCGCGCTTTCAATTTCGGCTGTACCAAAACGGTGGCCTGACACGTTGATCACGTCATCAATACGCCCCGTAATCCAATAATAACCGTCTTTATCTCGGCGCGCGCCATCACCTGTGAAGTATTTGCCTTTATATTGGCTGAAATAAGTTTCCTTGAAACGCTGATGATCACCAAACACACTGCGCATTTGTCCTGGCCAGCTATCAATCATACAAAGCGCGCCTTCGGCTTCCATATCTTCAAGCACCGCGCCTGTTTCAGGATTCACCAGCTGCGGCTGCACACCAAAGAATGGGAAGGTGGCTGAACCAGGTTTGGTTGGCGTTGCGCCTGGAATTGGTGTCATCAAATGGCCGCCTGTTTCGGTTTGCCACCAAGTGTCAACAATTGGGCAGCGCATTTCGCCGACAATTTCGTAATACCACATCCATGCTTCATAGTTTATTGGCTCGCCCACAGTGCCGAGGACTTTGAGGGATGAGCGATCTGTCTTGGTGACAAATTCATCACCCGCCGCCAATAACGCGCGTAGGGCAGTTGGCGCCGTATAGAAGCTGTTCACTTTATGCTTCTCAATAACTTGCCAGAAGCGAGACATATCTGGATAGCTTGGCACGCCTTCAAACACAACGGTTTTTGCGCCGTTGGCTAATGGGCCATAAACAATATAGGAATGTCCAGTGACCCAGCCAACATCAGCGGTACACCAATAAACATCATCTGGCTTATAATCAAAAATAATCTCATGGGTCAGGCTTGTATAAACCATATAGCCGCCTGTTGTATGTAGAACGCCTTTTGGTTTGCCTGTTGAACCTGATGTATAAAGAATGAACAATGGATCTTCCGCATTCATTTCTTCGCATGGGCAATCTTTATCTTGACTATCAACAAAGTCATGCCACCACACATCGCGGCCTTCTTTCATGTATACGCCCGCGTCTGTGCGTTTAAGGACGATGACGCTATGGACATTTGGGCAGCCTTCAAGCGCTTTGTCTGTGTTTACCTTTAATGGAATAGCCTTGCCGCCGCGTACGCCTTCATTCGCGGTGATCACAACATCTGATTTACAGTTGATGATACGGTCACGTAAGGATTCAGGGGAGAAGCCACCAAAGACCACGCTATGGATCGCGCCGATACGTGCACAGGCGAGCATGGCATAAACAGCTTCACACACCATCGGCATATAAATTGTAACGCGGTCACCTTTTTTGACGCCGCGCGCCTTAAGGGCATTCGCCAATTGGCAGACTTTGTCTTTTAATGTGGCATATGTCACATGATAAGAATTATTCGGGTCATCCCCCTCGAAAATTAGGGCGGTGTCATTCGCCTTCGCTGGGAGGTGGCGGTCAATACAGTTGTAAGACGCATTTAAAAAGCCATCTTCATACCATTTAATAGAAACATCACCATCAAAGCTTGTATTCTTAATTTTGGTTGGTTTCTTGAACCAATCGATCCGATTGCCCGTATCACCCCAAAAGCCTTCTGGGTCTTGAATAGAGCGCTTATAGAGCGCCTCATATTCAGCAAAAGACTTAATATGTGCCTGCGCAGCGAAATCGCTTTGTGGCATATATTTTTGTGTATCATGGGCGTGTTCGGCAAGCTTGGAATCGGAAGCCATTGGGGTTTATTCCTCCTGATTGGGTGATCTATTATAAAGCAACGCTAAAGCCTTTAATTGTAACATGTTTAGCCTTTCCGCAAAAAGGGGTGAAGTGTTGTGCGGCGCACAATTTGTGGTGTGGCGGAGGCATAAAAAAACGCCCGATATAGGGCGCTTTTTATCATTCTTACAAGTGGTTATTGTGCAGATTCTTCGCTCGCTGGCTTTTCAGCTGGCGCTTCTGCCGCAATTTCAGCTGCGCTCGGCAAGGCGATTGGGTTTGCGCTCAAGCTGCGTAAATATGCGATAATAGCGGCACGGTCTTCAGGTTTTTTCAAACCGATATAGTTCATTTTTGTGCCCGCTGCGTATTTCTTCGGCTTCCAAAGGAATTTGTTAAGCTCCGCATATGTCCAAACATTGCCGCCTTGTTCGTTTAGGCTACCAGAATAGCTATACCCTGCATGTGCCTGTTTGTTTGCGCCAACAACGCCGTAAAGGTTCGGGCCAACGCCATTTGGGCCGCCTTGGTCAAAGCTGTGACATGCGGCGCAAGCTTTAGTCAGCTTTAGGCCTTTATCAAGGTCTGCATCTGCAAGCAATGCCAAGATTGGTTCTGCGGTCGCTTCTACTGCTGGACCAGCACCAGCCACCACTGCGCCGCCTTCAACGGCAACGGCGTCTTCTTTTAAATCTTTTGGGTGAACAAGCTTGTTTGCAACAAAACCTGAAAACATTGCGATAATCCCTGCCAGCAATACAGCGGCAAAAATCTTATTAAACTCCATATTATTCATATGCTTATGCCTATTTAGATTGACTCTATTTAATTTTACTTTTTGCGAGTTTAGCTAATTGCACTATGTTTGTTAAGTGATTAATATCGTTTAAACAAAAAAATATGTGTTGAGATAATTTAATGAGTAAGAAAATAGCATTTCAGGGCGCAAAAGGCGCTTATTCCGACTTAGCGGCACGTAAGGCCTGCCCATCATTTGAAACCGTGCCCTGCACATCGTTTGATGAGGCGTTTAAATCTGCCCGTGAAGGCGAGAGCGATTTAGCCATGATTCCCGTGGATAATACATTGGCTGGCCGCGTTGCGGACGTGCATCGTTTGCTGCCTAAGGGGCAGCTTTATATTGTCGGTGAGCATTTTCAACCGATTAACCATGCCCTTGTTGGTGTGCGCGGCGCAAAAATTGAGGATGTCAAAGATGTGCATAGCCATGTGCATGCAATCCCACAATGTCAAAAGCTCATTAAAAAGCATGGCTTCACGGCACATGTGCATGCGGATACCGCCAGTGCGGCGCGTGATGTTGCACGCTGGGGTGACAAAAGCCATGCGGCGATTTCTTCAATATTGGCGGCGGAGCTTTATGATCTGGATATCTTGGCGGAGAATGTTGAGGATGAAACACATAACACCACACGCTTCTTGATCTTATCACCAGAAATGCAGATGCCTGAATATAAAGAAGGCGACAACATATTGACCAGTTTTGTCTTTAATGTCCGTAACATCCCAAGTGCGTTATATAAAGCAATGGGCGGCTTTGCGACCAATGGCATTCAGATGACGAAGCTCGAATCTTATATTGATGCGCAATTTAACGCCGCGCATTTCTATGCGGAAGTGGAGGCGCATCCTGATGAGCAGCGCTTCAAATATGCCTTAGAAGAATTAAACTTTTTTGCCAAGTCGATACAAATGCTTGGCACCTATAAGGCAGACCCGTTTAGGGGTAAATCGGCTTAAAATCTTGACTTTTGTTTTAGTTTCTGGATTATTGCAGCTTCGATTAACGAGAAGTAGATGGTAAAATGAACAACTGGCTTAATAATTTTATTCGACCAAAGATCCGTTCCCTTGTTGGCACACAGAAGGATGTCCCAGAGAATCTATGGGATAAATGTCCGTCTTGTGACAATATGGTGTTTAACCGTGAACTGGCGGATAACAACTATGTTTGTCATCATTGTGATTACCACATGACGATTTCTGCGGAAGATCGTTTGGCACTGATGTTTGATGGCGGTAAATATACACGTCACAAAAATAAATCAGTTCCTGCCGACCCTTTGAAATTCAAAGACCGTAAGAAATATGTCGATCGTTTGAAAGAAACACGTGCGAAAACCGCCGAAGATGATGCGATTATCATTGCGTCGGGTAAAATTGGTGGCAACCCAGTTGTTGTGGCGCTGTTTAACTTCAAATTCATGGGCGGCTCTATGGGCGCGGCTGTGGGGGAAGGCATTGTGACTGGCGCGGAAATTGCCGTGAAGACAAAATCTGCTTTTATTACTGTGCCTGCATCTGGCGGCGCGCGTATGCAAGAAGGCGCAATTTCATTGATGCAAATGCCGCGTACTATCATTGCGGTGAACCGTGTTAAAAAAGCGCGCTTGCCATATTTAGTCTTGTTAACAAACCCTACAACAGGCGGCGTAAGCGCCTCTTTCGCGATGGTTGGTGATGTACATATCGCTGAACCGGGCGCGACAATCGGATTTGCTGGTAAACGTGTAATTCAAGAAACGATCCGTGAAGAATTGCCAGAAGATTTCCAAACTGCGGAATATCTTTTGGAACATGGAATGGTGGATATGGTTGTACCACGTAGTGAACTTAACGCAGTCATTGGTCAGACCTTGTCATTGCTTATGCAGACAAAACTGTCTGATAACCCAAAAGGCAAAAAGTCTAAAGACAACAAGAAGTCTGATAGCTCTAAAGGCGCTATCACCGTAGCTTCTGTGTCTGCAGGTGGCGAGAAAATGAGCGCAGCCGATGCGGTCAACCAAGACAGCGCCGCAGCTAGCGTTAAAAAGACGGCGTAAAACCCCATAAAGGGCGGCAATGGGCCAAGCACTTAATTTTTTGAATAAAGCAGGCGCGACAGATGAGGATTTGCCGCGCCTTGATGCTGTTTTAGACCGCTATTATCATTTCTATAAAAATGAAATTGAGCCAGGTTTATCACGCATAGAAAAGATTATGACGCTGCTGGATAATCCGCAGCAGAAATTGGCGCCCGTCATCCATATCGCAGGCACCAATGGCAAAGGCTCGACTTTGGCGTTCCTGCAAGCGATTTTGGAAGGCGAAGGGCAGCGCGTTGTCAAAATGACTTCCCCACATCTGGTGTCATTTCATGAGCGTATTTATCTGGGCGACGGTTTTGTCTCGACGAAAACACTGGTTGATACCCTAGAAGGATTAGAGCCTCTATTCCAAGAAAATGAAGTCTCATTTTTTGAAGCGATCACCGCGGCGACATTTAAACTTTTCAGCGAAAAGGCGGATATAGATTATACCTTGCTTGAAACTGGCATGGGCGGACGTTTTGATGCAACCAATATTGTCGATACGCCTGTTATGACGATGATTTCGACAATCTCACGTGACCATGAGAATTTCCTTGGCCATGAGATTGAGAAAATCGCAGGGGAAAAGGCCGGCATTATGAAGGCGGGTGTACCCTGTATTATCGGCCCGCAAATCTTTCCCGAAGTTTATGAGGTTTTCCGCAGTGAGGCTGAAAAGCTGGGTGTGCCGCTTTATTGTGCGGGGCATGACTGGTTTATTGATCATGACCAAAATGGGCAGTCTTGTTTGTTTATGGAAGCGCGCCAAGGTTGGCCAATTGAACCGGCTGTACATGTTTTGCCGCATCTGCCGTTATTGGGGCAGCATCAGGCGGGTAACGCGGCCATGGCATTAATTGCCGCGAAAATCTTGCTAGCGCAAAAACGTCAGGCGTTTATGGCGATTGCGGATTTGGCGCTGCATCTTCAAAAAACAAAATGGCCTGCACGTATGCATAATTTGGCAGACCATCCATTTAAAAAATTGGTCGGCGCGGACGATCAGCTTTGGCTTGATGGCGCGCATAATGACAGCGGTGCATTAGCGCTTGCGGCGCAAATTCGTCAATGGCAACAGGGCGATAACGCCAAGATTTATTTGATCACGGGTATGATTGAAACCAAAAATCCAGATATCTTCTTCCGTCCGTTATTGCCGTTAATCGATGGTATTGCCACCGTGCCAGTGCCAACCGATTGGCGGAGCATTGCCCCAGAGGCACTTTTACAGGCGGCCACCGCACATCAGCAGCAGAATTGCCACGCCATAGGCGCTTATGATACAGTTGAACATGCGCTGGGTGATGCTGTTGCTTATCATCAAGGCGCGCATCCGCAGCAGCCCGCACATTTTGTGATCTGCGGGTCATTATATCTCGCCGGTTCCGTTTTGGGGGAAGATCAAAATGCACAAAATTACTTTGGTTGATGATGATGAGAATATCCTCACCAGTGTGTCGATGGCGCTCGAAGCCGAAGATTTCGACGTAAAAACATTTTCCGATAGTGAACATGGTTTAAGTGATATTTTGAATAATCAGCCTGATTTGGTTGTGCTTGACGTCAAAATGCCGAAGCTTGACGGTTTTGGTGTGCTTGAGAAACTCCGTAAAGAATCGGACGTTCCTGTTATTTTCCTGACCTCAAAAGATGACGAGGTTGATGAAGTTCTGGGTTTAAGGCTCGGCGCAGATGATTATATTACAAAACCGTTTTCACAGCGTTTATTGGTGGAACGCATCCGCGCCATTTTACGCCGCCAAGTCGCCCGCACACAAAAAGATGTTGATTCGCCTGCTGAAGCAACAGAAGTTGCGGGCTTAGTGCTCGATAAAGCCCGCCATTTATGCGAATGGAATGGTCATGTCATTAACCTGACCGTCACAGAGTTTCTGCTGATTGAGGCATTATCTGCACGTCCTGGACAAGTTCTTTCAAGAGATCAGTTGATTGATAGCGCATATGGTGCGAATATCTATGTAGATGATCGAACTATAGATGCCCATATTCGCCGTGTCAGAAAAAAATTCAAAAACGCAGATTCAACCTTCGATGAAATCGAAACACTCTACGGTATCGGCTACCGTTTCAGGGATACTAAAGCACACGCATAATGTGCTGGCGACCAGTGATGACCTCCGCGATGATCGTTACACTAAGTTAAACCGCCGCTTCATGTATGTCGGCCGTAAACGCACGTCATTAACGCAGCGTATTTTGGTGCTGAATTTGGCCGTGATGTTCTTGATCGTCTTCTTTGCCTTTAGCGCGATTGATTATACCGACAGCTTGATCAGCGGCGAATTTGAAAAAATTCGC
>JASBUS010000076.1 GCA_030147745.1 Alphaproteobacteria bacterium | reverse complement strand
GCATAAGATTCGGACAAGTTCACCCTGATTTTAAAGGTGATATTATGGCCGATGGCTCAACGGCGCCAGTTAAAGGAGGGGTTCGTCCTATATGTGGTGAGCTTTTAATCCCAGGCGCGCCGAACCCAAGTAAAAACTTAGCGCCGTCCGCAGCGACATCTGCAACCCAGCATTGGCGGACAACATTCTTGTCTGCCCTTATAACAGCATGGTTGGGTGATTATATGACAGGATTCTCACAACGCATGCTTGCGATTAATGGTATTATACCGGGGGTAAATGGTTGTGATATAGCAGTCCCCGCAACAAACCTTTTGGGCGAAGTCATGCCGTGGGAAAACTGCAATCAACCCCCGCCGTCACAATATTATGAAGCTTTATTCCGCGGGTTCCAGAATTTCCTAGATGCAAATTTCGATGTCGCATATAACCTCGCAGCGGAAGAATCAAAAGCACAGTTATGGCTGGTCGGCGGCAACAATACGCTCAACAACGATATATTCAAATATGGTTGGGCTGGTGCTGGCATGTGGTACAACGAAATATCTGACCTCTATGGCGCATACTCAAACGTATTCAAAGCGGGAAGCGTTAGAAAATACCCCCAAATCTTAGCTGAAGTCGCCCAAGCCAAAAGAACCTTGCAAGAAGATGCGCGTGATGATGATATGTTCAATCCACGCATACCAAATTTTGGCAAAAATGGCGACGGCAAATACGACGGCAGCACAGGCTATGTCACACTAAAAAATCCTAATGATTTAAAATATGCGATCATGATGCACCAAGTCATCAAAGGATTTATCAATAAGGAAAGTCAAGAAAACTACGCACGCAAAGATAACACCTCTGGCTTTGTAAATATGATTAACATCATCTTCGGCCTCGAAGGTGTATTCAATTTACGCGAAAATGGCGACATTCATCCATTTGGCATGTTGATTGGCGCGGGTAAAGGCTTAATCGACAGTTCAATTCTCGCCTTTACAGGGACAATCTTCACCACGGGTATATCAGGTTACTTGAGCGCATTGGGCGCGACATCTGGGGCAAAAATTGCGGAGGCTGCGACAACAATTTCAGCGATGGCGGCGACCGTTGGCTTAACAGCAGGGATCATTCTTTTCTACGTCATTCCGTTGACCCCGTTTATGTATTTCTTCCTTGCTGCTGGACGTTGGGTAAAAAGTATTTTTGAAGCGATGATTGCTGTGCCATTATGGGCAATGGCGCATATTCGCATTGATGGCACGGGTTTACCGGGCGTTGCGGGCAACGGTTACTTCTTGGTTTTTGAGATCTTCTTACGCCCAGTTCTGACGTTGTTCGGCTTATTAGCGTCAATTGCTACTTACGGTGCCTTAATGGTTGTCTTTAACGATATTTTTGACCTTGTCGTCGACAACCTTGCAAACAACAATATTGCAGACGCAGCAGCTAATCCAGATTATGTCGATACCTTCCGTGGTACGGTCGATATGTTCTTCTACACCGTTCTATATGCGATTATCGCTTATATGATGGCAATGGCATCATTCAAATTGATCGACCTTATTCCAGACAGCATTTTACGCTGGATGGGTGCGGGCGTGAAGAGCTTTGGTGACGAATCAGGCAATATTGCAGAAGGCCTCAACAGAACAATCTCCATCCAAGGTACAATGGCATCTGAAAGCGTATCAGATATTGCCAGAGGTGCTGGTGGGGTCGCGGGTCAAGGTGCAGGTTCCGTAACACAAGCGTTACAGAAGAATAGACTTTTTTAAACAGGGCAAGCTAGTATAAGACTATTAGGATAAGAAGATGGCAATTTTTGATTTTAAAGAACGCGATATACGCGATGACAGAAAAGAGCATAAAAGCGTTACAGCTGGCTCAGTCGTCAAATACATGGTTTTACCACGTATCTTACCGCGCCTTGCCGAATTAATCAGCACGGGCTTTTATACCTTTGCCTTTTTCATGGCGTGTGTCCTATCAACTATTCGTCTTATTCCTGCGTCGCATGAATATCTACGTCCGCAAAATATTGGCCGTTTCGGTATTATTCAAGTCCTTGCAACAGCCGCCAATAATCTAGATTTCCGCAAAGAAAATGCAGATCAAATCATTGTTTTTGGTATTGTTGTCACAGCACTTGCCTTGCTCGCCTTGCAAATTTTTAGCCTATTACTCACCTTTGTGATGGCGCCGGCTATGGCACAAATTGCGACCATATTAAACCCATATCCTGGCTTTGTCCCTGCGGGCGCAGCAGGCACGGGCGTCAATGGCGAATTTGATATTGCCATGATTTTGCTTGACCGTGTATTCGGTGTACCTGGTCTATTTGATTCTTGTGTAAGCCTTGGCATACCTTGTACAGGCATTAACGCTGACGGTTTAAATGCTACAAATGAAGTTCAAGCGACACTAGGCACATTCCCTTGGCCATTCCATAATGGTTTGCACCAAATGTATCTATTCTACAGCTTGGCCTTGCTCATTATCGGTTTGTTGATTTTCATTTATTTCATTATGGTGATTTTAATTGAAACAGCACAGACAGGCACGCCATTTGGCCGCCGCTTTAACTCTGTTTGGGCGCCTATACGTATGGTTGTCGCCATCGGTTTACTCGTCCCGTTCGCCTTTGGTATGAACTCAGCGCAATTCATTACGCTATATGCCGCAAAATGGGGCTCTGGCCTTGCAACAACAGCATGGTTCCAATTTAATGCGAGTTTAACCAAGCTTACTACAGAACAGCAATTACTTGGCGTGCCCAAAGGCCCGTCGGCAATGCAGCTTCTTTCATTTATGTCCCTAGCACATGCTTGTGAATATCTTGAAGAAGAGCGCTTCCCATGGAATCCGGACACCGTACCCGCAGGCGTTACGCGTAACGTTGATGGCTGGCTCGTTAAGAATGATCAAATAAAAAACAATCAAATTGAATTGATTACTATTACAGACTTTGCTGGTGCACGAGCCTTTTATAATAATGGTAACATTATTATGCGTTTTGGTGATGAAGACCCATCCTATGCAAACCCCGCATCAACAGTGTTTTACGGCGGCGAAAAAGCGCTCGTGAAGAAAAGCTGTGGCGAACTTCTGCTTACAACAACAGATATGGGTTTGGCTGGCCCTGCCTACATGAATGAAGGTTGGTATCAGCTTGTAAACTCATTATGGGGTGGCGGTCCTGGCCTATTACCAACAGCGTCGGCCGCAGGCTCTCAGGATTGCAATACAGTCGCAGACCTTGATGACTTATTCCTCGCACTACAGGATAGCTCTCACAAATGGATTGAAGCGCGCATAAAGCCCAATGGCACAGCGGCTGGTGGCGTTGGCAATACAGATTATTTTACAACATCAGATACGAAGCAATCTATGCTCGCGAGCGTGAGCAATGTCATACAATGTCTAGTCAACAACGCCGTACTTGAGGAACGCGCGAGCAATGTCTACGACATTCCACCTGAATTATTGATGCGCGGATGGGCAGGTGCAGGCATTTGGTACAATAAAATTGCGGCAGCAAATGGTGCACTAGCAACAGCGGCACGCAACATACCGAAAGTGACCGCCTATCCAGAAGTTATGGAGCGCGTTGCGAAAGCGAAATTGCGCGTTGACCCGAACGTATCCGCAGACGATATCTACAACCCGACCATTAACGAAGGCAAAATACTTCAGCTCCCACGTGGTGAGCAAGAAGTTCTTGCTGCTCAAGTAATGTATGACCTCTATCGCTTCTGGCTCACTGACCTTGAACGTGTCGGCAAGCCGAGTGCTTCAGGCAACTTCTTTGGCAAGATGCTCATGAACCTATTTGGTTTGGAAGGCCTTTACTCAATCACCGCCAATAATGACGTACACCCGCTTGCTAAGCTCGTTAGCGTCGGTAAAGGCTTGATCGACTCAACAATCACAAACTTAACAGGTGGTACTGTCGCAATCTTTGGTGGTGCAATTATCGGTATGGCCGATCACCCACTAGCGAAACTCGGCCCTCAGCTTGGTGAAGTTGCCGGCGATATCATGTTTAGTTTAGCGACCGTTGGCCTAACAGCAGGCTTCGTCCTATACTATGTAATTCCATTCCTTCCGTTTATTTACTTCTTCTTCGCAGTTGGTAACTGGCTTAAAACCGTATTCGAAGCGATGGTCGGTGTACCATTATGGGCATTGGCGCATATTCGTATTGATGGCAACGGGCTGCCGGGTGATGCCGCGATTAACGGCTATTACTTGATCTTCGAGATCTTCCTGCGCCCAATCATGATTATCTTTGGCTTAATTGCCGGTATTAGTATATTTGCCGCCATGGCCGCCGTACTCCACGACATATGGGACATTGTTGTTGCCAACGTTGGTGGTACAGGTGCAGATGAACAAGCAAGCTTGACAGAATCGATCCGTGGGCCCGTTGATAAGCTTTTCTATCTCGTGGTTTACACCATCATTCTTTACATGATGGCGATTTCATCGTTCAAGCTGGTTGAACTTATCCCGCAGCAAATCTTGCGTTGGTTAGGGGCGAGTGTTCCGACATTCGTTGACCAATCCCAAGATGCAGCAGGTGGCTTGGTTCAATATGCCGCGATTGGTGGTGGTCACATGTTTGGACAGATAACAGGTAGTACGAAACAAGCAATGAGCCAAATGGGTAGCGCATTGAGTAAGTAGGTAAAAAGGACTTAAGTACAAGAAAATGAGTGAAAGCAAGCTAGACAATATAACGCTTTCTGCGTCCTTGAAATATGCCGTACTGCCCGGCATTATCCCGCGCATAAATGAATTATGGCGCACGGGCTTTGCCACGATTGCCGCATTAATGGCGCAGATTTTCATGAATATCGGCTTGTTACCTGTTGGACACACTTATGTACTGCCACAAAATTATGGCCGCTTTGGTGTTTTTCAAGTCGTCATGGCAGCGCGCGATAACCTTGTATTCTCCCGCAAGCATATTGACCAGATTGTTATTTTTGGATTGATATGTTTAGGTATATTTTCCATCTTTGCACAAATTTGCGCCTTTATTATGGCGATATTAATCCCCGGTGCCTTTGCGCAAATGAGCTTATTCGTCACCCCGAACCCGAGCAATGACATTGCTTTCGTCTTACTCGACCGTATATTTGGTGTTCCCATATCTACAGGCGCAGGAACAATTGGTTTCTTTGGCTCTTGTGTCGGTGACGCGACAAGTGATTGTATTTCCATGCGTTATGACGGCACAGATAGTGCGACGGAAATTGTCCCTGTTCCAGCTATTTTCCCTTGGGCATTCCATTTGGCTATGCACCAGATGTTTGCGTTTTTCAGTTACACTATAGCAGCTGTCTCTTTATTCATTCTGCTCTATTTCATTGTGGCCATCGTGCTTGAAAGCATTCAATCCGGAACACCATTCGGACGCAGATTTTCAAAGCTTTGGGCACCGCTCCGTTTAATTATGGCCTTTGCCTTGATTGTCCCGATATCCAATGGCCTGAACTTAGCACAATATGGCGTATTATATTCTGCCAAATGGGGCTCAAGCCTTGCGACAAATGTTTGGACGCAATTCAACATCAACCTCGCCACTAATGGCATTATAGATGCCAACGCCATGGTTGGCACACCAAACGCGCAGGAATCTTTGGATATTATTGGCATGCTGCATATGGCCACAGCCTGTAAATATATCGAAGAAACCGTCTATCCTTATACAGACACGCCTGCGGGGGTTTCTGGCCTAGATAAAAGAATACGCGTTTATTTAATTAATGCACGTACGAACCAAGCGTTAGATGTCAGCGTAGATGTTGGACCACCTGATTATGATGCTGCACGCGCCTTTTCTGATGGCGGTGATATTGTCATGCGTTTTGGTTCACTTGACCCTGCCAAGCGCGGCGTTGCAGGTGGGCCTACTGCAGATTCCTATGGCCGCTATGCTGGCTATGTTAACCCATATTGCGGCGAAATCGTCTTCCCTGCTGTGAATGAAAATTCTGCAGGCTCCAAGTTATTCCAACAGAAAATTTATGAATTCATATGGGGTATCCTAAGCTTATCTTTCGAACCATTTACAACATATATGTGGGCAAGCTTCACACAACCAAATTGTCCATTAACCGCTGCGGAAGGCTATGATGGCTATATGTCCGTGATGTGGTTTGGCTATTATGGCCTACAATCTACAGCCCAACAAATGGCGAATAAGCAGCTACCAAGCCTTGCTACATCCGGCTTTACGAGCATGGTTCCACCTCAACCAATTTCAGAAACAAAGCTTGAGGGTGCTGTACTCTATCGTCAAACGTTAAACTGTCTGATTGAAGCCGCCGTCAATGCAGAACGCGCGCAAATCGCTGCTGGAAATGTCGCATCCGTCCCTGCGTCACTTCTTAACCGTGGCTGGGCGGGCGCAGGCATTTGGTATAACCGTATCGCCGAAATTAATGGCGGCTTGATAAGTGCTGTCAATCAATTGCCTGAGGTTGCGCGCTGGCCCACCACAATGCAGCGCGTTGCCGATATAAGAATTAGAAATGACTCTAACCCAACACCTGCCGATATGTTCAATCCGAACATGAACGCCGTTGGCGCAGGTGTGTTTTTGCCGCGCCACGGTGAACTTTCTATCGCGCGCCTATACTACGACATCTATCAACAATGGGCAAAAGACGGTGCGGGTACAGGTGCACGTACACAGTCTGGTAACACATTTGAAAATATGATCACAATGATCTTCGGTGTTGATGGCCTATACTCCATGACGCAAAACACCTTACGCCCAGGCGAAACAGCTGTTGTTAACGGCCAAGTCGAAGTACACCCGTTAGCTAAATTAACTGGGTTAGGTAAATCCCTAATTGATGGTTCAATTCGCAATTTATCACTTGGTATGGGCGGTATGCTTTCCGATATCACAGTCGGCATGGTTGACGTCAGTACCGCCTTTAGCGATGCCGTTGGTCAAGCTGGTGTGGCCTTGACATCTGCCGCAAGTATTACGCTCACCGCAGGCTTCATCTTATTCTACGTTGTTCCGATGTTGCCATTCATCTACTACTTCTTTGCAGTGGGCACATGGATTAAAACGGTGTTTGAAGCTATGGTTGGTGTGCCGCTATGGGCCATGGCGCATTTACACATTGAAGGCGGTGGTCTTCCAGGGCAAAAAGCGGCGAATGGGTATTATCTCCTCTTTGAGATTTTTGTTCGTCCCGTGATGATTGTTATGGCCTTTATTGCCGCCGTCACTATTTTTGCCGCCATGGCCAATGTCTTGATTGATATTTGGGATGTTGCTGTCGCCAACGTTGGTGGTAGCTCATCAGTTGAAGAGCAAACACTTACTGATAAAATCCGTACGCCGATTGATAAAATGTTCTACCTCGTCATGTTTACGATGCTGCTTTATATGATTGGTGTATCTTCGTTCAAGCTTGTAGACCAAATCCCGCAAAGTATTCTGCGTTGGATTGGTGCAAGTGTACCGACATTTGTCGATCAGAAAGAAGATATTACATCGTCTATCGTATCGCGTACAGCGATGGCTGCGAACCGTATCTTTGGTCAATTCACGCAAGGTATTACCAATAAATACGAACAGAAGAGCAAGCAGCAAGATATTGAATATCTGCAAGCTAAAAAAGAATATCACCTGAAGCGAGATGAAGAAGTCCCTGCTGACGTTCAGCGCCTACGCAATATTCACGCGGATCAATGGAAGGCTATTGAACAGAAAGCAGCGCAGACTGAGCTTAATAGATATGCCGACGCGATAAGAAATGGACAAGGCTTGCCGCCGGAAATTAAGGAGCTAGCTGACCGCTTCCCGAGAATTACCAAGGGCATTAAAGACGCGAAAGATAAATAAAGGCTTAGTTGAGATAAAAGACCAATAAAAGAACCAAGCCAAGTAAAGCGCGATAAACGACAAACGGCGTGAAATCATGCCGTTTGAGCCAGTTAATCATCAAACTAATTGAAATATAACCAGCAACCGCCGATACCAAAACGGCGATTAAAGACTGCGTCCCAAGCACGGGATTACCACTTAATAAGACATCACGCCCCGCAAGTACGCCTGCCCCACTAATCGCGACCACGGATAAAAACAGCGAAAATTTAGCCGCCGCTTCCCGCGTAAAACCAAGCCCACGCGCCGCCGTCATCGTAATGCCCGAACGGCTTGTCCCGGGGACAAGCGCCAAGACTTGCGCAAGGCCAATCAAAAGAGCCGCCTTCATATCCATCTGCTCAATCGGCTTAATAGTCTTGCCGAAGCGGTCCGCCATCCACAGCACAAAACCAAAAATCAGTGTGGTCCAAGCAACAATTTCAGGTGAACGCAACCAATTTGGCTGCCATAAATGCAGCAAATAGCCGCATAAAATTACAGGTAATGAGCCAATAATCATATAAAAGATCATATTTTTAGACGCGCTGCCTTCAACCGACTTCGGACGCAAAAGCCCCTTAGCCATCGCAAGAAAGTCATGTCTGAAATAAAGAAGAACCGCGAATAAAGTCCCGACATGCACGGCGATATCAATCACCGCATCCTCTGCCCAGCGCGCTGTTTGGTCAGCCGCGCTCATGGTATCCGCTTGGCTATTAACCCATTCATGCGCCAAAACCAAGTGGCCTGATGAACTAATCGGCAGAAACTCTGTAATGCCCTGAATGACCGCATAAAGCAGGATATAATACCAAACCATGTCAAAACCTTTTAAATAAAAACGTTTTTACCCTATTCAATTCAACGCATCAGGTCTAGCAGTGATTAAGCGACAATAAAAAAGCCCCACATCGATAATGCAGGGCTTTCATAAAATCTATTTTGCTGAATGCGATATTATAAGCCGCCAAGCCAGCTGCTCAGTTGGTCTTTGTTCATACCGCCAACGCGTGTATCAACAACTTGACCATCTTTAAATACCATCAAAGTAGGAATGCCACGCACACTGTATTTTGTTGGCGCTTCAGGGCTATCTTCAATATTTACTTTAACGATTTTCATTTTACCGGCCATTGTTTCGGCAACTTCGTCAATTAACGGCGACATCGCTTGGCATGGCTGGCACCATTCTGCCCAAAAATCCACGACAACAAGACCGTCTGCTTTTAACACTTCTTTTTCAAACGAAGCATCTGTAACTTTTAAACTCGACATATTTAGATCCTTTCAAATACACGTCTATATTAAGTATGATTTTTCTCGCGCAAGTTTCAAGAACTACTATTCAAAAAACCACATATATCCATAAGCAACAACAAATGCGGGTATCGCCGAATAAATTGTCGCCACCACCGCCGCACGTGGCGCTAAGGCAATTGCTGGGAATAACGCATCCCCATCATTACTAATCGCATTCCCAAGCTGCGCTGAAAGCGGGATCGCCCCACTTAAATATGTTGCCGTCACCAAAATCTGCGGGCCGCAACCGGGAATAAACCCAATAAGGATCGCAATCAACGGCAAAAATAAATGCACACCTGAAAATAACGCCTGCAAATCAATATTAAAAACATGCACCGTCATTTCAAACACAAAAAAGGCCAAGATCACCCATGTCGTCACAAAATTCGTATCCTGAATAACACGATGAACAGGATGATCTTTTTCACTACTGATATGAATATTATGCGAGATCCCGTAAATTTCGCCCTTCTTATGCACGCGAAAGACGGAGGTATAAATCCACATTGCCCCGGCAAGAAAGCCACCTAAGGCACCAAAATACAACAAAAAGCTTTCATAAAAAGCGGCATCAAGCCCCATCACCGTTTCAACCTGAAAGGCCGACAGCAAACCAAAGGCAAAGCCTGGGACAATCAGCACGAGCCATAACATATCAAAAACACCGACCTTAAGCGGTGACAAGACATTTTGCTCAAGGGCTTTTGCTTCTTCAGCCTCTGCCTGTTTTGGGCGCAAATAATCCGTTCCATGAATTTTATCGATAATATAACCGCTAATCGAGCCGACAATTATGCCAACCGCCATAACCAAAAGCCCCGTCTTCGGTGCCTGCGCCAATAGCAAAAAGGCCGCATCGCCCATTGTCGCCGTTAACACCGCGACAACACTACCAAATGAAATACGTCCACGCACATATTGGGTTACAACGATAATCGCCCCGCCGCAGCCTGGCAAAGAGCCTAAAACGGCAGCAATTGGCACTTGTATATTCTGATATTTCTTAAGCAAAGCTTTAGTATCAAGCTTTAACACAGCTTCCAAGGTGTAAAAAACCATGAAGGTAAAGGCAACAAAGACGCTGACAGCAATATAAGCATCGCTTAAAACTTGCAATAGGACATGAAGCGCATCACGGCTTTGAAACGAGAAGAACGCAATGGCCAATAAGGTCAAAATCACGATATAGGATGATCGTGCCTTTTGCCACACAGGGTTCTGTTCTAATTTGCTCAAAATAACCATGAAATAAAAATATACCTAAACAATCAATATTCAATGGCTCTATATTACGCCATCCAGCGCTGATGCCAAAGGACAAACATCGCATAATTCCAAATACGCAAAGTATCGGCTTCTGAGCCCTGTAAACAGCGGCGCCAGCTTTGCTGTATAAGGGACATATCAAAATATGCATTCACTGCATTTTGTGAATCGTTCAACAGACCATCAATCCAGCCACACAAATCCTGTTTCAGCCAATGATTTAACGGCGGGGTAAAGCCTTGTTTCGGACGGTCGATCAAATGTTTTGGCACATATTGTTCCAGTAATTTACGGACAATATACTTCCCCTGCCCATCCTTAACCTTATATGAAAGCGGCATAGCCCAAGCTTGTTTAAAGACATTCACATCCATAAACGGTGCGCGGCTTTCCATGGCACTGGCCATTGTTGCACGGTCGACCTTAACCATCATGCGGTCAGGCAAATGCGAAAGCACATCCCAATACACAAAAGCTTCTTCTGTCTTTAATCCATTCATCGCAAAAGATGACGCTTCAAGCAAGCGCGGCGCATATTTTGCGCCCTTTACAAGGGCTTCGGCATCATGCCACTGCCCCGCGATATGATTGTAAAAATCAAAACCATCTTCGCTATCCATCACCTCAAGCAAGCGATTAACGCGCGGATTTTTATTTTTTAGCGCCGATGGCAGCCCCATCAACAAGCCGCGCTGCATCGCCTGACGCAAAGGCTGTGGCAGCAAACGCATTTTGCGCCAAACCGCCGCCGCATCATAATGGCGCTTATAGCCTGCAAACATTTCGTCACCGCCATCACCTGTTAAGACCACAGTAACGTGACGGCGCGCTTCCTTCGCCACCAAATACGTCGGAATTTGTGAAGCATCAGCGAAAGGTTCATCATAAATATCCGCCATTATACCTAAGCAGTCCTGCACGGCCTGCGCGTCAACATAAAACTCGTGATGATCCGTTCCTAAATGAGCGGCAATGGCCTTCGCATGTTCAGCTTCATTATAATTTTTCTCATGAAAGCCGATTGAGAATGTTTTAATCGGTGTTGGGCTTTGTGCCTGCATCATCCCCACAACCAAGGATGAATCAATCCCACCCGATAAAAATGCCCCCAACGGCACATCAGAAATCATACGGCGCTCTACAGCTTTATTCAGCACAGCATCTAAATCTTGTAACGCCGCATCAAAATCATCATCGTTGAACGCACCGTGTTGACGGCATTCATCAATAACTTGCCCTGCATGGAAATAAACTTCAAAAGCCTTAGATAAATCCGCACCATAAGCCTGCGGGTCATATTTCATGGTTAGGCGATGACCTGCCGGAAGCGTCCAGACATTTTCGAAAATAGAATAAGGCGCAGGCACATAAGAAAAACGCATATATTGCGCCAAAGCATCTTTGTTAATCTGGCGCGTTTTCAAAAATGCAGGATGCGCCGAAAAGGCCTTAAGCTCAGACGCGAAGATTAAATCCCCACCAGCCCAACCGACATAAAGCGGCTTTTTACCAAAACGATCACGAATAAGATGTAATTCTTTTTGCTGCGTATCCCAAAGCGCCATAGCAAACATGCCATTAATTTTCTGAAGCGCCGTATTCACGCCCCAATGCATGACGGCAGCTAATAACACTTCTGTATCGGAATGGCCTTTAAAACGAAAACCCGCATCTTCTAAAGTACGGCGAAGAGATATGAAGTTATAAATCTCCCCATTATAGACCACCATATAACGCCCATCGACGGATGCCATAGGCTGATGCCCTAATGCGGATAAATCAACAATCGATAAACGACGATGCCCCAAAGCTAGCGGCACATCCGCATCAGCCCAAAGCCCTGATGAATCAGGGCCACGATGCTGAATTTTATTCGTCATCGCTTCAATTAGATCTGTTAATTCATGCTGTCCACTCGGCGCACGTCCTAGCGCCATGACCCCTGAAATACCGCACATAACCTTTTACGCCTTCTGTTCCCAGCCGCCACGGTCTGTTTGCTGCCAATAAGTAATCGCATGGCCATCGTCTTTATAAGCCTTCCAACGGCTGCGTGCTTCTTGCACTTCATCGGCATTACGCCCATCAAAGACTTCACAGCATAACGAAAAATCCCCGACATGGGCATTATCCGCCGCGCCAGCCAGAATCAGCATATCCGCCTTATTCGCATTGTCATTTTCCGCCGTAATAAAGACAGGCTGATCCGCAGGGTCTGATTTATCGCCACATACGCCATGCGGAATAAAGCCGTCATCGCGATAGCCCCAAAAGGCTTCACTTAACGGCGCAATCATCGCGGCATCAGCCACACGCACATTAATCCGCTTACCATTATCTAGCGCCTTACGCACAAGCAAAGGCAAAGCCTGAAACAGGCTTTGCTGCTGTAAATGATAAAATCGGATTTCGCTCATAATGCTTACGCTTGCGCTTCTTCAAAGTGGTCGGCAACCAATTTATGCAATGCACGTACGCCCGCACCTGTGCCGCCCATTGGGCCTGTCGCACCATCTTTATGTGCCCACGCTGTACCCGCAATATCCATATGCGCCCAAGG
>JASBUS010000058.1 GCA_030147745.1 Alphaproteobacteria bacterium | reverse complement strand
CGCTCGGGATGACGCAAACATAAAAAAAGCCCCGGGAGAACAGCCCGGGGCCCTAAAACTGAGAGATTATTTATTCTATTATTTCAAACCTAAAGTCGGTGCAAAGCTTCTTAACGCTTGTGGAACTTGACTTACAACTTTTGCCGTAGCTGCGGCCGGAACCAACCAAGACAATGCATTACCACCGTAAAACAAACCTTTTTCAAGAGTGGTGTCCACTTCAGGTTTACCATGAAGTGCATCTAAGTGCCCCATAGCCCAACCTTTTTGGCTATTAAAGTCATCAGCGATACTTGCGCCCCAACCTTTATCTGTTGTCAAAGCTTCATATGTACCTGAAGCAAGTGACGTAATACCTGTCGCCATACTTACTATACCATTTTCAAGACCATAAGCTGCAGCGCCAAATGCTGAACCGAAAGATACTTCACCATCATTACGTGCAATTATTGGGTTATGCTCATCAGCAGCAACTTGTGGGCCGTTTGCACCACTAGGCGCTGCACCTGCATTATCTCTATTCTGATTGGTTAGTGCATCACGTTGATCGTCAATAAAGTCACGAATTTCAGTGTTCGTTCTTTCCATACGATCTTTAAAAAATTCTTTACCTTGTTCAAATCCAAAGAAGTCACACAAACTGTAGAAGAATGAATTCCAAGAGTTGAACCAAGCCATACCTTCAGCCTGCGTATTCAGCAATGACTGAGTATTGTCTAAATCTACAGCAGCGGTGTTAAGTGTTTCATTATACCAATCAACACCCTTATTTACGATGCTTTTGGAAGCATTCCCATCATTCGCAACCAAATCAATGCCCAACAAACCTAGAGCACCAGCCCCTAGCTTGAGGCCACCACTAAAAATACCTTTGCCTGCACTCATAAGCCAAGGAAGTGTCTTACCTAATCCTAACATTCTACTCATCCTCTCAGTTTTTTACTTAAATCTATATTTACACATATATATAAATATTTTCTTAAGTAATGTTCGTTTGTAAAAACAATATTAGTACATATAAAGTAAATATTGCAAATTTATATTTATTTATACAGCAAAATCAACAACTTAACTTGTTATATAAACTTGGTCAAAATTCTATTATTCTTTGCCAAGCCCTTATATGTATGCATAACACTTATATAACCATACATATTAATAATATGCAACTTTTTTTTATTTTCCCTCTAGACAAGATGAATATGTTCTTATATAAACCTGCTCTACGGACTTTTTAAAGGTCACGCCCGGGTAGCTCAGTGGTAGAGCAGAGGATTGAAAATCCTCGTGTCGGTAGTTCAATTCTACCTCCGGGCACCACTTTTCTTCCCGAACATAACAATCTAATATTTACAGTTTATGCGCTGCGCCTTGTTGTGCTTTTGCACTGGCTTGTGCCGCTTCGGCCTCAGGCGCTGCTTTAGGCTCATCTTGCCCGCCCGCGAAGTTTGCATGTGCAGCCGCACTACGCGCTTCATGGATCATTGCAGGGGTAATCGCAGCTGCACGCACATTGGTTGTGCCTTTGGTCGATACACGCATTGATTTCTTGCCATTAATGTCAATACTGCCTTCGTCTGTCGACAGGCTCACGCCGCCCTTAACATCACCCAACACATCAATGCCCTTACCGGCATTAATGGTCACATTACCATTTATATGACCAATAATCTTCACGCGGCCCGTTGTCCGAATCTCGACCTTACCGAGCAGATCACCATTGATCACCAAATCTTCATCACCAGCATCAATAACAACCTTACCTTTGCTATAGCTATGCACAGGCACATCAATCTGCGTTGGCTGTCCCTCGGCGTTTTTGACCACAGCTTGTTTATATTTAGTGCTGCGCATACGCCCATCCACGTCACCATTCAAGAAACCGCCATTACATTTAATATCTATCTTGCCGAATACGGCGACATGTTCTTTAGGTCTGTTGCCATGGACAACATCCTGCCCAACCACATCAAGGCGGCCTTCAATGCTAAAGCCCGCCTTACGATTCCACAAATAACGCTGCCCCTCAATCGCGGTCAGGACTTGTAAGTTGATATTCTTCCAATCTACGGCCTTATTGGCAAATAGCATGGTTTGCTTAAGCTTATCTTGATCCTCTACGCCGCGTGGTGGGTAAATCATATTATTACGTGACGGATCAGCAAAAGCGGAATGAAACGGGCTCTTTGGCTCTGCTTCTGGTTCATCATGCACATCCTCAGCTGGCTGCTCTGCACGCTTTTGCTTCGGCGCGTCATCTTGCTTTGCCGGTTTTTCGGTGGTTTCAACGTCCTCAGGCTTCACATCATATACATTCCCTGACGGCTTAACATTAGCAACAGAGCCGCCTACAGGCGTAATATCTTTCATCGCCGCGTCTTTTCTTGCCTCTCGACTCGACAACATTTTATCGGTAGTAAAGATATGATAATCAACCATGAATTTATTGAGCAAATCTCGTAAAGCTTGCGGGTCTAGACCATCTTTAACGCGATACTCCTTAGCATCCATTAAATGGTTGTAAAAGTCTGCATTATTCTTATCCGATGCATCTGGCGCAAAATTACGCCCAAGCGCCCCTTTGTAATTAATGTCTTCTGATGGTTTCTGCTGTAACTCAGGGTGTGCTTCCAAGTACCGATTATAGTCGGCCAAATTATTTGGATCGACAAAAGTAAGCCTGTAGGATTCAGCAATTTGTTTTAGATTCGTAAAAAATTTGCGCCATTGCTGTAAATCCAAATGCGGATAAGCCTTCTTTAGATGCTCTGGCGGTTCATAATTCACCTGATCCGTGTAATCACCATTAAATTTAAAGCCATAAACCTTCTCAACATTATCAAAAGCCGCCTGCCAACGGCTTTGATCTGTCTCAAAATCATCTAAGCCAAAAAAGCGATAAATATTACGTAATTCTTTTTCTTGTGCGCTCATAACGCCCCCTTTTTACCCATGAACAGATTCATACACCATTATGTATATACACAAATCGTTAAAAATTTCTATATATTTATGTATAAAAAGCGATTCGGGGATCAAAGTTTAGGCGCAAAGCACCTGACGAACGGCATGCGCCCAGCCGGATAATGCTTCGTTGCGCTTATCCGCCATAATGGATGGGCTATAGGCCTTGGCACATTGCCAGCGTGCGCCAACGTCATCTAAATCCTTATAAATCCCTACATAAACGCCCGCTAAATAAGCCGCGCCCAAAGCTGTCGTTTCAGTGACGCGTGGCAGTTCCACAGGCTTATGGACGATATCCGCCAAATATTGACACATAAAGGCATTCGCGACCAAACCACCATCGCAGCGCATTGTACCAATATCCGTGCCGCTATCCGCCGCAAAGGCAGCCATTAAATCCTGCGTTTGATACGCCTGCGCCTCTAAAGCCGCGCGGGTGATATGCGCCTTGTTACTTTCGCGGCTTAGCCCCAAAATCGCCGCCTTGGCATCTGGCGCCCAATATGGCGCCCCTAACCCTGTAAAGGCTGGCACAAAATATACGCCGTTACTATCAGGCACAGAAAGCGCCAAAGCTTCGCTCTCAGCTGCATGGTCAAAAAAGCCCGCATTATCACGCAGCCATTGTATCGCCGCGCCTGCAACAAAGATTGAGCCTTCCAAAGCATAAGTCATTTGCCCATCAATCTGATATGCCACAGTAGTCAGCAGTTTATTTTGTGATGTTTTAAATTTCTGGCCAATATTCATCAACACAAAGCAACCAGTGCCATAAGTTGACTTCACCATGGTTTCTTTAAAACAGGCCTGCCCAATTAATGCGGCCTGCTGATCACCTGCCATACCGCCAATCGCGATGCTTTGCCCAAGGATCTGTGCATCACTATCGCCAAAATGGCCGATATTATCGCGAATTTCAGGCAAGATCTGGCGCGGTATATTAAACAGCGCCAATAAGTCATCGTCCCAAGCGCCGGTTTGGATATTCATCAACATTGTCCGCGATGCATTACTCGCATCACTCGCATGGACCTGACCGCCTGTAAGATGCCAAAGAATAAAACTATCGACCGTGCCGAAGGCTAATTGCCCAGCCTCTGCCTTCGCGCGCGCGCCATCGACATGATCAAGTATCCACGCCACCTTACTCGCCGAGAAATACGGGTCGAGCAATAAGCCTGTTTTTTCAGTAATATCCGCCTCTACGCCGCGGTCTTTTAACGCCTGACAAGTATCAACTGTACGGCGGTCTTGCCATACAATTGCATTATATATTGGCTTACCTGTTTTGCGGTCCCAGATGATGGTCGTTTCGCGTTGGTTGGTGATACCGATCACTTCGGCGCTATAGCCATCGGCCGCGACCTTCCCAAGCACATCTTTGACCGCCCATAAAGTATCAAGCCATATGTCATTGGCATTTTGTTCAACCCAGCCCTTATGCGGGTAATATAACGTCAGTTCCTTTTGCGCGACGGCAAGAATTTCACCTGCCTCACTAAACGCTATGGCGCGGCTACTGGTTGTACCTTGATCAATCGCGATGATGGCTTTTTTGCTCATGTGAATCCCCGTAAAGTTCTTGTTTTATATATCCATCCAAAGCGGCTGCTTCATCTGCCGTGAATTTTAGACCAAGCTTGGTACGGCGCCATAAGATATCAGCGGCGCATGTTGCATATTCATCGGCGCAGAGATAATCAACCTCAGCCTGATAAAGGCCATGGCCAAAATGCTGCCCCAATTTCTTACTATCAAAGATCTTACGGCTGCGGCTGCCATATTGTCTGCGCCAGCGGCGGATGATTTGCGGCATATCGGCGACATCAGCATCCGCAAAGGCCTGCGTAAACATATTTTGCATTTGCGCGACGCTGTAATCATTAATCAGCGCACCTGGCAACAACCCGCCCGCTGTCCATGATGATTTGGCGCTAAGCTTATTCACGGCCTTTTCCGCCAAAGCGCGATAGGTCGTAATCTTCCCTCCAAAGATAGACAGCAATGGCGCACCCGTTGATTCGCTATATTCCAAAATATAATCACGCGTTACGGCCGCGGCATTATCCTCGCCACTATCCAATAATGGGCGCACGCCGCTATAGGATGACACGACGTCCTGCGTCGCAATCTCTGTACGGAAGTAACGATTCACCGCAGCGCAGAGATAATCAATTTCTGCATCATCAATCTGCACCTTTGCGGGGTCACCTTCATATTCAACATCTGTTGTGCCAATCAAGGTGTAATCTTCGACATATGGCAGGGCAAAAACAATACGCCCATCAGGCTGCTGCAAAATATAGGCATCATCGCCATCAAATAATTTCGGCACAATAATATGCGAGCCCTTAACCAAGCGCAGCTGATGGGTCGATTTATCCGCCAATTGATTTGTATCTAAAAAACTCCGCACCCATGGCCCTGCGGCATTGACCAATTGACGCGCTTTTAACTTTGTACCCTTCAGAGCACCGCCCGCCGAAATCTCCCATAGGCCATCGACGACCTTAGCCCCCGTGCATGGTGTATAATTAAAGATCTCCGCGCCGCGCTCTTCCGCATCTATCGCGTTGAGAATCACCAAACGTGCATCATCCGTCCAACAATCGGCATAAGAAAAGCCTTTAGAAAATTCGGACTTAAACTTAGTGCGATCAAGTTTCACGCCACGTGACGCCTTTAAAATTTTGCGCCCGCCAAGATGGTCATATAAAAACAAACCCATCCGCACGAGCCACGCCGGACGCATATCCGCACTATGGGGTAAAATGAAGTTTAATGGCCAAATAATATGCGGCGCCATCGCCATCAAAACTTCGCGCTCCTTAAGCGCCGCGCGCACCAAGCCAAATTCGTAATATTCTAAGTAACGCAAGCCGCCATGAATAAGCTTGGATGATGCAGAAGATGTTGCCGAAGCAAAATCGCCCTGTTCAAGCAGTAAGACCGACAAGCCACGCCCCGCCGCGTCACGGGCAATCCCCATGCCGTTCACGCCGCCGCCAATAATCGCTATGTCATAAACATCTTGTACCATCTGCATATATTACCACATAAGCTCCATAACCAAAGAGCAAACCATGGCTTAAGCACATGAAATATCAACAACATTCATGCAATAATTGAGCATAATCAACATATAATGGTATGATTTAGGGGTAAACTTTAACGTTACAATTGTTTTGGGCGGTGAGAAAAAGAACGTCACACATTCTTCTCTCAAATAAAACCGCCCAAAACTAATTGCGCACAACTTCTGGTCTTTTTCTCTAAAAGATTGGCTTTAAAACCCGTTTCATCATAGAATCAATAACATGCTGAATTCTCAGCCGTATTTAGATCATCAAGCCTATGTCTATATCATTTCCTAACGGCCTTAAAACCGTCCTGACATATACAACCGTATTTTTTGCCCTCGCGATGCCACAAATGGCGTCCGCGCAGGAAGATGCTGCACCAAATTTCAAAAGCATAGAGCTTAAATCGATTTACGGACAAGGCGGCACATTAACCACCCCTAATGCCCGCCATTTCAAAACAGGCACAATCAGCGCCAATATTTCGACTTTAGATCCCTATATTCATTACAGCTTTGGCGCACAATTATTAGATGGCCTGCATGCACAGCTGCGTCAAACGGCGGAGATTTCAAGCGCGCAGGATGATGCTCATCGCCTCTTCCCTGGTTTAGACCTTAAATTACGACTATTAAAAGAAAACCGCATCCGCCCTGAAATATCGCTCGGCATGTCATCGGCGATTGGCCATAAACGTATGGCGGGGGAATATCTGGCGCTGAGCAAACGCTATGGTGATTTTGATTTTACGGCGGGCATGGGCTGGGGCCGTTTCGGCAGCGCCAAACATCTCAACAACCCGCTTGCCGCACTTGGCAACCATTTTGATCAACAGCGCAAGCTAGATGGTGAAGACGCCAATAATCCCGATGACTGGTTCACTGGCGAAGATATCGGCTTTTTCACATCACTCGTCTGGAACAGCCCAATCGATGGCCTAAGCCTTAGCGCTGATTATGGCGCTGATCGCTATGTCAGTGAACAGCAAGCCATTAGCGGCTTTGACGCCCCTGCCCCTTACAGCTTCGGTATTAATTACGCCCCTACGGAATGGTTCTCGATGGGGATTGGCGCAAGTGGGCGTGATAAAATTATGGGGCAGCTGCATTTTTCCACCCCAGTACAAGACATTAAAACCCGCAGCGCCAAACGCGGCGTAGACGGCAATATCGCGAACCGCTTAATCCGTAAAATCACAGGTAAACCAGATATTCAAATTATGCCTGAAAGCGGCGCAGAGGCGTTTATCGCCAAAACCGAATATGCCAATCATGAGAAAGTCATTCAGGTCGAAACCGCAGGTCAACATGAGACCCTGCCCTACATCATTGGTCAAGCGGCGCAGCATCAAGCCGACCATAGCTACGCCACATTAGATAGCTTAGAAGTCGAGCCCCTACGTTACGGCCTCAAAGGGCCGAAAGTTAAAATTCTGACGCGCGATTTGAATTATGCCGTCAATGAACATATTTCAAGCGCTGAAGAAATTTGGCAAAACGCACAAATATCCAAGAAAAGCTTTAAACCCGCTAAAACCAGTGCTGAGTACCGCGCCGATAAATCTAAATTCTGGGGCTTTACCCTTGAAAACCATGTCAGCCTGAACGAAGAAGATAACGGCACATTAACACGCAGCGCCCTGATCGTGCAGCGTAATTATCCGCTAAAGCGCCACTTCCTTTCGGTTAACCGCCTGCGCCTAAACCTCTATAACAATCTAGAAGGCCTAAAATATTTACGCCAAAGCGACCCGAAAAATATTCGCGGCAATGTTGAGGATTTTGCCGCTAATGGCATCGCGCTTGATCAAGCTGCCCTTGTCTACAACCGCACCCTTGCCGAAAATATCTATGTTGCCGTTAGCGGCGGCTATTTAGAAGAAATGTATCTCGGTGCAGGGGCTGAAATTTTATATCGTCCATTTGATAAAACATGGGCGATTGGCGCAGAGTTTTTTGATGTCGTTAAACGTGACCCATTCACCGCAGGCGCAAGCGGCTTTGAACAAGGCACAGCGACCTTCACAGGTCACCTCAATGCCTTTTATGAATTACCGAATACAGACACTACGCTTGGCTTTTCCGCAGGCCGTTTTCTAGCCAAAGATTATGGCGTCAGCGGCCAAATCCGCCATAACTTCCGCAATGGCGCGCGCCTTAATGGCTTTATTAACGCCACCAACAAACAAGACCAAGATATTTTCGGCGGCACAACGCATCTTTATAGCGGGTTAAATGTCAGCATCCCGCTTGGCGGCTTAAGCTTCCTACCGAATGGTAGCGCGATTACCCTCAAAACATCACCGCTGGGCCGCAATGCCGCCCAGCGCCTAGATAAACCATTTGATTTATTTGAAGAAACAGAACAACTCTCCCGCCGCCACCTCATCCAAAACTGGAGTGATATCGTCGCGGAATAGCAGTAAACAGGCTTACATCAACGGCCCGTCACGCCCATCCATGATTTTAAGTTCAACCATTTTCTTACGGCGCGCGGCGCTGCGGTCGCAATAGCCCGTGCCTTCACGTGAACCGAACGGGCCAACCATTAGGCCCAAGCTCAATAAGAACGAACCGCCCATTAAGCCGATAATACCCTTCATTGTTAATTCAGGGTCCGTATAAACAGGATATTGATCAGTATTTTTGATTAGCGCACCATCCAAATAAACATCCGTTTTAGCTTGCGCCTGTTCATAAGCCGCAAAGCCTGCCGCTGCTGTTGCAAATTCACGTTTATAAATCGCATCATTGCCGCCCTTCACATTATAATCATCGGCTGCGCGCACTGTGTTGTCTAAACGCCAAGACTCGCCACAACCGCACGGAATGCCATCAATGATATCCATCTTTAGGCTCTTTTCATCTTGCGCGGCATTTTGAAGTATAAATGGTGATGAATAGGTCACATTCGCGACATAAAAGAACTGTTCGGAAAAGTTATAATCACCAACCTTGAGGTCATCCCCCAAATCCGTCAAACATGATTTAACTTTGTAAAATTGGCTTTTTTGTTCGCCTAGAGGCAATACATCAATCAACTCATCGCTTGCCCCCGCAGCAATAATCGCTTTGCCCGATGCATCTTTTCCAATCAAATAATAGTCATAGTCCATATCGCAGCTATCTGGAAATTTATAAACCTGACCATCATTGCGTATGGTGAGCTGATCTTCAAAATATTCTGATGCATCATTCATATCCGCATCATTGACTACGCCGATAAACACTGCACCAACCACACTAACCACCGCGCCCGTAAGTGCTGCACGCAGTAAGGTCAAATCTGGCGCAACACCAAAACCACTTTTAATATAATCCACTGCGCCTTGTAAGCGCAGCAGGCCAATTTTTAAAGATTTCATGAATTCCCTCCTATTCATGCCGCTATAAATATGCTTGATTACATCAACGGTTTTGAACGCCCACTCATTTGGTTGATTTCATTGATGCGTGCGCGGCGTTTATCTTCGCGTTCACGGTAACCCGTGCCAGAACGGTTACCCATTGGTCCAGCGAGCATGAACATACTCAATAAAGTCGCGCCGCCATATATTTTCATCACTTTGGCGAAACTTAAGCCGTTATAATCATATACAGGATATTGATCCGCATTTTTAATCTGCTCACCCTGATAATAGATTTCCTGCTTCTGTGGCGCTTGCAAATAATCAACAAAACCAACAACAGCTGAGCTGAATTCCCTTAAATAGAGGGACTTATTATCACCATCTTCATTATAAGCATCTTTATCTTTTACGATTTTATCCATGCGCCAATTCGCGGCATCGCCTGATGGCACGCCATCTATAATATCAATGCGCAGATATTGTTTTTCATCAACAATGTCGTTAATGACCACAGGTGATGAATAAGTAATATTGCTCAAATAATGAAAATCATCGGCGAATTTAAAGTTATCATTTTTCGCCCAATCGGCTAAATGTCCCAGACAATTCTGCATATCTTCACGCTGATCTTTTTGCTCATCTGCGCTCAATACATTGACCATAGACGATGAACCGCCTGCACTTAATGCCAGTTTGCCGCCTTTGTCGCGCCCAATTAAATAGTATGTGTAATCCATATCGCAATCATCTGGCAAACGATAAAGATGGCCATCATCACGCGTGGTCACAACATCCTCGAATTTTTCACCAGAGTTTTCCATGGCCGAATCCTTGATAAGATGAACGCCAACACTAGATAATGTGCCAATAAAAAAGCCAAAGACACTACCTAAAAACAAAACAGTAAATGGCTGTTTCTTTGCGCCACTTGCCAAATAATCAACGTTACTTTTTAAACCCAACCATGTTTTTTCTATTTTATTGAACATGTTTCTCTCTCCTTAAAAATCCAATGGTTTCGCGTCTAACGCACGGCGGCGTTTAGCGCGGTCTTCTTTGCGGGCACGCGCCTGTGCGTTTGGGCTACCGCTAAATAAAATGGATAAGCCAACCACAGCCCCCAGAACACCGGCGCCCTTTATCCAATTCACGTTATAGGGCTGATAGCTATCTTTATATTCAAAAGTCGTGACATTTTTTGCCGCGGCGTGGTCATATATTTTTCCATCTTCAAAACCTTTTAACGCCGGCGCCCAGCTTGATCTAAGCGCAGCAAACGCCGCCTGTTCAGAACCGTTTTTATCAACCCATTCCGTAA
>JASBUS010000049.1 GCA_030147745.1 Alphaproteobacteria bacterium | reverse complement strand
ACTATGTTGGAAACTGAGCGTATGCGCATGCGCATTAAAATGTTGGAAGAGCAAGTTCATTCATTGCAAAAGCAATTGGATGATATGTCTTCACAGCGTGATAAATGGCAGCAGCAGTCACAACAGCTTTTGATCACAAGTGAATATTCACAAAAGCAAGCAGAAGAGTTTAAGGCTGAAATCGTTGCACGTAAAGAGCGTGATGATGCACGCCGCAAAGCCGCGCAAGCCTTGAAAATTCAAAAGCTAGCAGAGCAAAATAACGCACAGCAAAATGAAAGCATGAGCGTTTGGCAGAAAATTAAAGACAAAGTTTCTGCTTAAGTGAAAAGAGATATTAAAAGAAGGCTGTTTAATACAGCCTTTTTTTTTATCTAATTTCGGATTATGATGATAGAAATTGATTTTCAATATAATAGGTTCACAACTGTGTTTCGTCTTTTACTGCTTATTTTCATTTTCTCTGTTTCATTTGGGCATGGCACTTATGCTGATCCAATGCCTGATTTTATAAAGAATATGACTGAAGAAGAGCGCGCGGAATACGAATATAATGTACTGAAAAATTATCAATATACAGAAGAAGACTATCAAATGATGGTCGATTTTTACAAAGGCTGTCAGCGTGATGGCACGAGCCTGAATTATAACTGTGAATGTTTGGCGAACGAATATATTAAAAAGAAGGTTGTTTATTACGACACGATCTCTAATTATCAGATTTTCCAAGAGACAGGTGACAAATGTATAGATGTTGTGCGTGTCGCGGGCAATACATATAGCGATTGTATGCGCCTAGGGGAGTTTGATGAGCGCTGGAATCAGGAATTTTGCGAATGCTACGCCAATTACTTCGCTAAGTCGTATAAAGAATATAATGGCAATATGAGCCTGTATCGCGGAAAGAAAACCCGTCGTGAGGGGATGAAAGAGTGCAATTATAATCCATATCGCGCTGATGTAGAGCAAGAGCGCCGCAGGGTTGAATCTGAAATTGCGAAACGCGCGCGCGAAAAACTTGGCGTACAATAAGCCTTATATTAATTTAATTTTATTAATGTAGTCGTTTACTTTCTTCATTAAGTTTTGCAGCAGCATTTTTCTTGTTTAGGGTGTTCAGAAATGCGTCCACTTTGTTAAGCTCTGAGCGTATGGCGTTTAGTATGTCTTCTTCTGTAATCGTGTTATCATGATATTCAGCAATTTGACAAAGTTCAGCTAATTGATCCGCACCTATATTGGCGGATGACCCTTTTAGCTTATGTGCAGCACGCCGCCAATCGTCAATATTATGATCTTGCAAGGTTTGTTCTAATGTATTCAACGTTTGACGGGCTTGCTCGATAAAAATGTTAAAGAACATTTGGTCTTCTTCTGGATCACCATCGGTATAGCTACGTAAACGTTTTAGGTTTACAGGCTGGTGTTCTGGTTTGTCATGAACAAGATGACTTTGCTGTTCGCTCGTTAGGCTATGCTCAGCTGTTGCATTATCCGCTGTTTTTGGTATTTCACAATTACCGTTAGGGCAGGTGATATCGTCACCAAAATACATAGAGACGCTTTCGCGCACGACATCAGATGTGATCGGTTTGTATAATAGGCGGTTCATGCCTGCATCTAGACATTTCTTGCGCGTGGTGTGGGTTGTGTCGGCTGTGACCCCGATGATGATTGCGGGCTTAGCTTTATGAATGCGTTCAATTTCGCGGATGCGTCGGCTGGCTTCTAAGCCGTCCATGCCGGGCATTTGACAGTCCATGAAGATGAGTTCATGACGATGCATATTGAATATTTGTACGGCTTCAGTCCCGCTGACGGCTTCGTCGATTTTTGCGTGTCTGAATTTAGAGGCAAATTTATGAAGCAGCATAATATTCGCGGGATGATCATCAACGATCAGAATATTGGGCACAGTTCCATGCCATTCGGCTCTCGCTATCCAGTTTGATTGGGTTTTACTGTCTTGTGTGTGCCTCTCAACTTTCTTGCTGTAAGGTATGCGCAGTTCCAAAATATTACGGTCAATGAAGGATATATCTGCGTTTAAATGCTGTAAGAGGCGATTGGTCACATATAGGTTCAAGTCAGATTGATGTCTTGTATCAAAGAGTTTTTTGATATTCTGTGCTTCATCCTGATTATTGACCTTAATTTGCATCTGTACTGTGCCAAAACTAGGGTCGTAATGTATTGGCGCGATATGTATTTGCATAGTGGTATCATGATGGGATGTGATCACACTCTGTAATATATTCTGCACAAGAATTTTGAGGCTGCTGACATCTAGCTGATTAATATCACCGAAATCATCGTCAATATTTTGATCAATCGTAATATTGTTCCATGCGGCATAACCCGCAGCACGGTTTAGTGAATCCTCAAAGATTTTGGATATTGCGCTTGGTTGTTCTGGTTCATCTATATGCGCTTTTTGTCCACGTTCAGGGTTTAAATCGAGATCAAGAATATGTGTTTGGTTTTCTGCCAATGTGCCAATTTGAGTTGTGGCATTAATAATTGCCGAAATATGATGCGCCATTTCATGGTTATCTGCCTTACGCGAAAGCATTTCACAGCGCTCTATTATATCAGCCATATGACTTTTCAGGCTTATTTCTGCAGATTGCAGTAAATTGCTTACATCTGCCTTGGCGCTGTGTTGCGCCATGTCCATATGCAGCATGGCTTTAAACTTGGTAAATCCTGCAAATAGCATGAAGGCACTGAATAGGCTGATTAAATTGGCTTGAATGGGCGTGATATGCGCCGATGCATAATTTTGTACGGCAAAGAATATGACGCTGGCAAGAATGGCGCAACTGACTAGACCGACAAGCTGAAAAGTAAATCGGCCCGCATGAAAGGTTCTGAAGAAATGATCTCTATTCTCAGTTGTGTCTTTAAACTTTTTCATGCGCGGCGCCTAAAATATCTGGTTGAATCAATGCGAATAGATGTCAAATATTTTTAGATGCTAGTTCTATAGTAGCTGAATATGTGTTATGGAATTATTAATATTGTGAGGTATTTTAAGTAATTTTGAACGCACTAGCCCTTATATGGCAAGGCTTGGCGGCACGCCGCCTTATGATGTGCGTATAGAAAATCCTATAATACGATATGGTATTAATCTTTTATTTACGATATGATGTGCAGTATAGAGCAGTAGAAAACAGTTCTTATTTCAAATTTCTTGGAGCAGATTCATGCGGTTATCACTTCTTTCTTTTGTTGCAATGGCAAGTTTATCTTTGACATCAATGGCACATGCAGACCCTAAATGGTCATCATGGGGCGGTTGGGATACAGGTTTTGGTGATATGAATCGCGCCAATTATGATTTCTCACCTTATTTGGATGATCCGCAATTTTCACACCCGGTTTACAATGAAAACCGTGACTGGGCGCCATCTAAATGGTTGGAACAATATGATGGCGGAGCAGAAGAATTTATTCGCCGTGGCTATCATGCCGCAATTATTCATGATCAAAAAATGAAAGACGGCGTACCTGTTTTGGTTGTTGGCCCGAATTTCTATAGCCTATCGGCTTATGATCAGCGCCGCTATGTCCGTACGATTGATTATATCTATGGCACGAGTACAAATTCACCTTATGTGATGGTTGTGCGTGACTGGAAATCTGGTCATGTCGTTGGTGCGGTTGATAAAAATCACATCACCTTCCAATAAGTTATATGGCCGCGGTGGATGTAGTGCGTATAACGCTTGATTCTTCGCGGATATAGGACTAGAAATATACCTCTTGAGGAGCAAGAGGTATGAGCATTCAAACATCTGAAATTACAGACGTACAAACAGCAACGCTAACGCCCGCTTTAGATAATGAAGCGAGCGTTCGTGATTATTGGCAGCTTTTAAAGCCGCGTGTAATGTCACTGGTTGTCTTTAGCGGCTTTGTCGGCTTATGGATTGCCCCAGGGCGTGAAGACATGCATCCAGTGCTCGCGGCGATTGCCATTCTTTGCTTGGCTGTCGGGGCGGGCGCATCAGGCGCAATTAACATGTGGTATGACCGTGATATTGACCGCGTGATGAAACGTACCAAAAATCGTCCTATCCCGCTTGGACGTATTTTACCTGAAGATGCACTAGGCTTTGCGCTTGTCTTATCTGTCTTATCGATAACAGTCTTGGCCTTAGCCACGAATTATATGGCGGCAGGTGTACTTGCTTTCGCGAGCTTTTTCTATGCGGTGATTTATACAATGCTGCTGAAGCGCTCAACGGCGCAAAATATTGTGATTGGTGGCGCAGCGGGCGCATTCCCGCCAGTGGTTGGTTGGGTATCGGTTACAGGGCAAATTGACCCAATGGCGTTTTGGCTGTTTATGATTATCTTTTTATGGACGCCACCACATTTCTGGGCTTTGGCGCTTGTCTCGAATGAAGATTATAAAAAGGCTAAAATTCCGATGATGCCACTCGTCGCGGGGGATCAATCCACACGTATACAAATGCTAATTTACACGGTTGTATTGCTAGCCGCATCGCTTGTGCCTTGGTTTATGGGCTATGCGGGTATGATATATGGCGTATCGGCAGCAGTGCTTGGTGGTTTATTCTTGTTGAGTGCGGTTAAGGTTTTACTGGACAAATCTGATAAAGCTGCCAAACTTATGTTCGGGTATTCAATTCTATACCTGTTCTTATTATTTTTTGCGTTAATGGTGGATCATGGTTGATAGTGATGACAAAGTTGTAAGCGAAACAACACAGCAAGATGGCGGTATTTCTAAAAAGCGCCGCGCAAGAAATTTTATGGTTCTTGGCTTAATCCTCGGGCTTGTCGCAATTATTTGGGTTGTGACCATGCTTAAAGTAAAAATAGGAGCTTCCTAATGTCGCACGCTTTGTCGTTGAAAACTTTATTGGCTGTATGTCTGCTTGGTGTTATGGCTGTTCCAGCTGCATCAGCGGAAGAGATTGATCCAATGGATCCATGGCAAGAAGACCGCGCAGCACATCAGGAAAATATCGATGCGCAGTATGAGAAATACCAAGAGCGCTGGCCTGAATATTATAAAGAACGTTATACCTATGACGGTGTTGGCGTTTTGAACAAAGAAGAAAAACGTAAAGCACGTGAAGAAGCAGAAGCGCCAGTTGATTTGTCTGAAGACGCTGCTGTTGAAGACGCATCTGACGAATAATCCTTAGTATCATATGTCTGAACAAAATTCTAACTCGCATAAAACTTTGCGTGATGAGGCTTTATATATATTAAAGACCAACTCACGTGATCACCGGTATACGGTGCCGAGTGATCGGCTCTATCCGTATCAGTGGAATTGGGATAGTGGTTTTATTGCGCTGGGCTATGCCGCCTATGATATTGACCGCGCGCTGACCGAATTAGACAGCTTGATGGATGGTCAGTGGCAAAATGGCATGGTGCCGCATATCGTATTCCATGAATTTGAAGAACATTACGCCCCAGGGCCTTTGGATTGGCAAGTGCCGTCCCATTTAACAGCCAAACCGGGGGTTTGTACTTCAGGTATAACGCAGCCACCGATTATCGGCACGGTATTGGCGCGTATATATGCATCATGTCCTGATAAAGAGGCTTATCATTTGCGCTTTGCGACGCTTTACACGCATGTGAAGGCCTATCATGAATGGTTTATGACGAAACGGACATCTGCCCCTGCACATGACCTTGTGAAGTCGCTTCACCCATGGGAAAGCGGTATGGATAATTTGCCATGCTGGGATAAATTGGTTGATGATGTGCCGCGCGGCGATATTTCACAATTCCGCCGTAAAGATTTAAAAGGCGATAACGCGGCGCAGCGCCCGCATGATTCCGATTATCATGCCTATATGTCGCTTGTATATCACTATCGCGCGATTGGTTACGACTCGATTGAGCTTTTGCCGCAGGCACATTTTAAAGTTTATGATTTGGTGTTGAACTCGTTATTGCTGCGCAGTGCGCATGACATGGCGCAGCTTGCCCAAGATATTAAACCTGAAGATCAAGCCTATTGGCAGGCACAAATCCATACGTTGACACAGGGGATGCAAAAGTTATGGTCGGAAGAGCATCAGGCCTTTTTGAATCAAAACGCTTTTGATGGGCAGTTTTTAATGCCGCTAAGCTGTGCGTCTTTCCTGCCGCTTTTCGCGCGTGCAGCGAATGAAACGCAGGCGGCAGCTTTGGCAAAGCTTTATACAAAATGGCGCGAAATTTATCCATATTCTGTGCCGACGACTGACCCAGAAAGTCCTAAATTTGAAATTGAGCGTTATTGGCGGGGGCCCATATGGGTGAATACTAACTGGATGATTTCAGAAGGTTTCGCGGCCTATGGTTATCAAGATATTGCCGATACAATTAAGGCTGATACGCGCGCGCTTATTGAAGAGCATGGCTTTTATGAATATTTCACACCAGAAGGCGCAAAAGGTCTTGGCGCGAACCATTTTTCATGGAGCGCCGCACTTGCCCTTTATTGGCTGTTTTAATCTTTTGGTTTAAATGTGAGTGCCGCGCCATTAATGCAGTAACGCAGCCCCGTTGGTTTTGGGCCATCAGGGAAGACATGGCCCATATGACCGCCGCATTTGGCACAATGCACTTCGGTGCGAGCATAGCCGATATCATAATCCGTATCTTCGCCAAGGGCGTCTTGTTCAATTGGTTGGTAAAAAGATGGCCAGCCAGAACCGCTATCATATTTATGTTCGGAAGAGAAAAGCTGTTCGCCGCAGCCTGCACAGTAGAAAACGCCGGCGCGCTTTTCGTCATTTAGCGGTGATGTAAAGGCACGCTCTGTACCTTTTTCACGCAATATACGGTATTGTTCATCGGTTAATTCACATTTTCCGCCGCAGCAATCATTCATCACCATTCTCCGGTATTGGCCATATCTTTCCACGGGGCTTGTGGCGGCAGGGCTTCGCCTTTTTGTAGCAACTCGATTGAAATATTGTCGGGGGAGCGAATAAATGCCATATAGCCATCGCGTGGTGGGCGGTTAATGGTCACGCCTTTATCCATTAAGTCCTGACAGGTTTTGTAGATGTCATCAACGCGATAAGCGAGGTGACCGAAGTTACGCCCGCCAGTATAGTCTTCGCTATCCCAGTTATAGGTGAGCTCGACTAGTGGAGCTTTGTTTTCTTTGGCTTTCTCAACATCATTCGGGGCAGCAAGGAAGATCAGTGTAAAGCGCCCAGTTTCATGTTCACTGCGATAAACCTCAACAAGGCCAAGCTTGTTACAGTAAAAGTCGAGCGAGTCTTCAAGATTTTTGATGCGCACCATTGTGTGTAGATATTCCATATTCGTCCTTAAATCGATTCGTTACCTTTAAAGAAAGGATAGGGCGCGCGATATTTTTTTAAAGCGAAAAATGAAAAAAAAGACCACCCGAAGGTGGCCTTTAGTGGGGTACAATGGAAACTTGTATTAAGCGGCGATTGCTTCTTCGCCATCCAAAGTCGCGGCAATTGCATGAATGACTGAGCCAACACGAATAGCGGTTTGGATTTGTTCTTTACTTAGGCCGTGCTTAAGAAGCTCTGCTTCGTGGGCATCAATACACATGCCGCAGCCGTTTATGGCTGATACAGCTAGTGACCATAGTTCAAAGTCAACTTTATCAACGCCTGGGTTACCAATGACATTCATACGCAATTTAGCTTGCATAGTTTGGTAAGCCTTGTTTGATGACAAATGCACGAAGCGGTAATAAATATTGTTCATGCCCATGATTGACGCGGCTGCTTTTGCTGCATCAAATGCTGCGGCGCTAAGGTAACCCGCAGCTTCTTCTGAAACTTCTTTGATGACCGTTGCGTTACGTGATGCCAATGCTGAGGCTAAGAATGTGCCCCAAAGCTGTTGTTCGTTCAGGCTTTCATCTGTCGTTAGGCTTGATAGGTTCAGTTTCAAGTCTTTTGCGTATTCAGGTATTTTACCTTTTAAATTATCTATAGACATTATGTGTTACTCCTAAAATTTAGTTAGAAAAAAGGCCGACTGTGCTTAACAGCCAGCCTTTTAAAAGACTTATCTAAAATGCAGGTCTGAATTATTCAGCTGCAATTTTCGCTGCTTCACCAGCAACGTCGATTGTTTCTCCGCCAACTGGACGGTTGCATGGGCAAAGCTCGTCAGTTTGAAGCGCGTCAACAATACGTAGAATTTCTTTTGGGTTACGACCAACGTTCAAGCCGTTTACAGAAACGTGCTGAATAACATTGTGTGGGTCAACGATGAATGTTGCGCGAAGTGCAACACCAGCTTGGAAATCACGGATGCCTAGGCCGTCAACCAATGAACCATTTGTATCAGCAAATGACCATTGTGTTAGTTTCGCTAGGTCAGCGTGTTCACGGCGCCATGCAAGCTTACAGAATTCGTTATCTGTGCTGCCGCCAAGAACAACAACGTCACGATCTGCGAATTCTTCGTTCAATTTAGCAAATTCAACGATTTCTGTTGGGCAGATGAATGTGAAGTCTTTAGGGTAGAAGAAAATAACTTTCCACTTACCTTCGAAGCTTTTTTCTGTGATTGTTTCAAACGCGCTTTCGCCGTTCTCTTCGTGCTTCATAAAGCCTGGCTTAACACCTGTTACTTCAAATTCTGGAAGAATGTCACCAATTCCTAACATTGATATGCTCCTTGCATGTTTAGGGTTTCAAAAAAATCTTATGCTTCTTTTTGGCATGAGTCGGGGCAGAATTCAAACGAGTATTTTCACTTTTTCCTATCGTTTTTTTCGATAGATGTGCTATATGATCTATCGATAAATTTGATAATATGGGTGATGACTAATGTATCCAACATTTCGACAGATTGAATATTTACGTGCAGTTGCGGATACGCGCTCCTTTAGTGAAGCCGCGAAGCTTTGCCATGTGACGCAATCTACCTTAAGTGCAGGGATCAAAGACCTTGAAAATATTTTGGGGGTACAGCTTTTTGTGCGTACTAGCCGCGAGGTCTATCTGACGCCTGAAGGTCAAGTGTTATATGAAGACAGTCATAAAGTTTTCGATGATATGAACCAATTTGTCCAAACGGCGAAGACCTTTGGTTCAGATAAAGGTGGGGTGTTGCGTGTGGGGATTATTCCGACGATCGCGCCGTATTTTCTGCGCCCTATATATCAGGCGCTGCATGAGAAATATCCAGACATGCATATTCATTTGCATGAGGATATAAGCAGCGCATTGGTCGAGGGGCTGAATAAAAAAGAGTTGGATATTGCTGTGTTGGCCTTCCCATACCCAATTGGGGCTTATGCCCATGATGTGATTGGCAGTGATCCGCTCGATTTAATTGCGCATGAAGATTTTGACATTGGCGCTTCAGACAAAGCGATTAGTTTACGGGATGTAG
>JASBUS010000040.1 GCA_030147745.1 Alphaproteobacteria bacterium | reverse complement strand
TTCCGTAAAGTTATATTTGGTTGCCGGTGCATCACCCAAGCGGCGAAAATCATAGACGCTGTCGGTATCATTAACGTCTATACTGCGCATCGGTTGGCTGACATCATGCCCTGTAACAATTACAAAACCTTCACGCAATTTAGGCATTTTTTCTGCTGCATCTAAACATTCATTAAACGCTTCCGCGAAATCTTCACTTTCACCGCGTTTCTGTGGTTCATAAACACCTTTTCCGCCCTTATATAAGGTGTAAGCCCCATTTGGCCCTTGTTGCGCGAAATAAAAACCATTATCAATATCGCAATTATTCGGGAAACCAACCACCATATCTGTAGCTTCATATTTTGCATTTTTATCGACAAATTGATCTTGCAAATCATTAATTGTTGAGGCCAGCACACCAAACATAGCACCAAGCATAGTGATTATTATAGGCACGCCGGCACTTGCAACATAAACGCTCTCATCGCGCGCAAACCGCGAACGGAGAAAATCAAAGCCCGCCTCAATATTAATCAATGTCTTCTTTAAAGATTTCATCATTCTCTGTCCCTTAAAAATCTAATGGCTTCGCATCAAGCGCACGACGGCGCGCATCCCGATTTTCTTTACGCGCACGTGCTGCGCTATTTGGCGATGCACCAAAGCCCGAACTAAATAAACAAAATGTACCGACTAAGAGCGCACCATATTTGGGAAACGCCCAGTAATAAGGCGTATAATCATCTTCATATTCAAATGTTTTGACGTCTTTAGCTTCTATATGATTATATATCTTGCCATCCTCGAAACCGTTTAGTGCCAATTGCCAAAGCCCAGTCAGCGCAGCTGGAACGCCGCCTTTGACTCCACTCAGATACGCACCAAATTGTTGACCACTTATCTTCTCGCTCCCATCCACTTGACGATTAACGCGAAAATTCTCGGTGTCATCAGCATCGTTTACATTCACGGCACGCAGAGGCTGCGATACTTCATAACGTAAACGTATGGTCATGTTTTCAAGCAAGCTCGGATCATCCTTAATTTCATCCATACAATCCTTAAAATCTTCGACGAAACGCTCGCTGTTACGTGCGGTTTGTGCCACCCCATCCACATATAATGTATAATCCCCATTCGGGCCTTTAGCTGGATACACATTCCCATCAGCAATATCACAGCTAGACGGGAAATCCACCTGAATATAGACCTGCTCATATTCAGCATGGTCTTGAATAAATGCATCCTTTAGATCTGCCTCTTGCGCATAAATTACGCCGAATACACCACCAAAAAAAGCACCAAGAACCGTGCCGCCAAGTGCACCCCCGATCATTTCACGGAGTCCATTAAAGCGAGAGCGGAAAAAATCAAAAAAACCTTCGGCGTTGATCAATGCTTTTTTTAGGGATTTCATAGCCTTTATCCTTTTTTAAAAATCTAATGGCTTCGCATCAAGCGCACGGCGTTTAGCATCGCGCTGTTCCGCGCGGCGGCGATAAGATGCTGATGGGCTGCCCGTAAAGCCTGCGCCAAATGCGCCCGCGGCCAAACCAATGCCCATCAAATTAAATACTGTCTGCAAAGAAAAATCAGGTTCAGCATAGCTATAGCTATAAGTCTGAACGGATTTATCATTGCTGTAATCATAAACGTCACCATCTTCGAAGGCCTCTAACGCCTTTTTCCAGTCAGCGCGGATTTTATTAAATGCATCATCTTCGCCAAGTTCAGCGATTAACGCATTTAAATTGCCTTGGAAGCCTTCATTATTTTCCTGCAAATAGCGAAAAACACTCGGGTCATTATCGAGTGTATTATTTGTACGAATAGGCTGTGAAACCATAACTGCGAAATCGACTTCATAGCCTGCGCGTTTTTCATCAAGGGCGCGCATTGCATCAAGACAATCATCAAATTCTTCAGCGAAATCTTCTGCTTTGGAAGCGCCAACCGGGTAATACGTTCCTTCTTTACCTTTATAAAGCGCGTAATCACCATTCTTTTCTTTCACGGCAAAATACCAACCACTTTCAATATCGCAAACCGATGACGGTGAAATTGCTGGAACTTGCGTATCAAATTTTACAATGCCCTTTTTCCAAACTTGGAAATCCGCGCGTATATCATCAATCTTGTCATCACTCGCCTGCTGCACGCCTGCGACAACTATACCGAGAACAGACCCGCCGATCAGGCCGATAATACCGCCTATTCCCCACGTCGCAGGTTTAGCAATGCGCGACGCCAAAAAATCAGCGCTGCCGCATAAATTAATCCAAGCTTTTTTTAATGATTTCATCTTGCTTACCTTACCAACCGCATCCCTTGCAGAACATGCCTAAAGAGAGTCCCGCCTTATAATAAATTGAAGTATTAATAAAAGATTAACGAGATTATGTCAATGTTTATTTTCATAAAAAGCCCGCTCTGCAATTTACAAAGCGGCCTTCCAAATTTAATCTATTTATTACGCAATTTAAGCGAGGCTTTGCAGCTTTTCCTGACGCTCATGTCGGCGTTTACGGTAATATTGCCCAGGGCCAGCAATTCCGCTATAGAGCATACCAAAGCCGAGAAGCGAACCAAAACCAAAGGCCAAAATACCGCCATCACCCATACGGTCATAATGCGCGCGCTCAAGCCCTTTTGCCGCTTCTGTTGGAGCATTTCGTGCATCAATATAAGTCGTTAATTTTGTCGGCTTAAGTTTATTATACACGCCTTCTTTCCAAATCATTTGCAACAATGATGTCGCCTCAGGCAATGCCGCAGGATCTTCAATCATATCTGTATAGGTCACAAATTCATTTTGGCTCACACCTGCGAACACGCCTTGCATCTCACGCGCTACGCTTGGCATATCTGCCGTATAACTTACCAATATTGGTGCTGATAACTTAACATCACTGGCTACTTTAAAATCCTTCGTCAGATCATATGCGCCATTCGCCATTTTATTTAGACAGCTATCAATTTGATCAACGGCTTCATACTGACCGCCCAAAGACAGCGCCTTAGCGCCCCTATCATCGGCCTTATAAAAGCTGTATCCGTCATCACCAAAGGCGATATAATAATCACCGCCGCCGCATTGCTTAGGCAAACCAACACGCAACGCATCTTGCGCCGTCGCTGTTTCAAAACTTGTCGCCGCTTTAGCCGCAAGTATATCGTCCAAATCATTGTTCATATTGTGTGTCATCACACCTGCTGCGACCAAACCACTTAATAGGCCAATAATCCCGATATTCGTGCGTAGCTCACCATCACCGCCGCGACGTGCAAAAACCCATGGAAACGCAAAATCAAATACACGGTGAAAAACTTCCGCCGCCTGAATTTTCAATTTCTCTAAACTGTTAGACATTTTCTTCTCCCTAAATATTTAGTTATTGCATAACCAAGCCAAAACATTATGTCAACACAAAAGCGCTGCAACTTATTGTGCAGCGCTTCATAATTTCATTAAATATAATCAGTCGAATTAGCTATTCGCGACGGATTTCATTTTATCTGGTGCAAGGAAGATTTCTTCCGCCAAACGGTCAGCCGCTTCACCTGCAGGCAAACCATGCTTATCTGCATAATCAAAAATCTTCATGGTCACATTTTCAATTTCAGAAACATGCGCTTTTAGATTCTCTTCATTTAGTTCATAAGCAAATGGATTATCCGTTAATTGGAAAAACTCATAACCCACACACATCACGCCGCCTGAATTAATCACATAATCTGGTGCATATAAAATGCCTTTATCATGCAAAATCTGGTCATGCTTTTTCTGGTGTAATTGGTTATTCGCTGCGCCTGCAATCACTGAACATTTAAGGCGGTTTATGGTCATGTCATTGACCGTCGCCCCCAATGCACATGGCGCATAAACATCAACAGGCAGATCATATATATCATCCAGACCCACAATATGAACATTTTTAAATTCAGCTTTGGCTTTTTCAAGCACTGCATCGTTAATGTCAGAGACAAATAATGTCGCGCCCTGTTCATCAAGGAAACGACAAAGGTCATAACCAACGGAGCCCAAACCTTGGACGCCGACTTTAAGACCAGCAACACTGTCTTTCTTCAAACGGTATTTAACAGCCGCTTTCAAACCACAGAACACACCATAAGCCGTGTAAGGTGATGGATTACCACCAACTGGGTTTTGAACGCGCTGCTGCAAAGTTTCTTTTGGAAGGCCTGTTACATATTTCGTATGCTTGGCAATATGCAGCATATTTTCTTCGGCTGTGCCGACATCTTCTGCTGTAATATAGCTACCGCCCATATAGTCAACGGCTTCGCCCATGGCTTCAAATAAAGCCTGTGTTTTATCTTTACGTGGGTCAGCCAAAATAACGGACTTACCGCCGCCCAATGGCAAACCTGCCAAAGCTGATTTATATGTCATACCACGTGACAGACGCAAAACATCCGTCAACGCTTGTTCTTGCGTTTCATACGGATACATACGACAACCACCAAGTGACGGCCCTAAATTTGTATTATGTACGGAAATAATCGCCTTCAGACCAGCCGCTTCATGTTCAAAATAAACAACGCGTTCATGGTTATGATAGCTTTCGTGATTTTTTACATCCAACTCTTTTGCAACAAGCATATGACAAGCTCCTTGTTAATCGACAATCGTCATTTTCTTGCCACGGTTATATATGATGTTCAAACGCTAAACAATCGTGCAGCGCAAAAAAAATTGCCGCATCAGTTAATATAACTGAGCGGCAAGTTCATGGGTACCAGAATGGAAAACGTAAACTGTGTGAAACGAAATGTGCGAAACGTTTGCCCTATCGATATACTACTTTTGAAACTCTCTTGCGACCTATCCCTAAATCTAAAACAACAAACCCTAGCTGTTGTCTTCAAAACCTTATAACCTTAATTTACATAAAATTTTACATAAGTGCAAAACTTATTCGCAACCTATTGATATATAACAACTATTGATGGTTTAATTATTTATGCGCCGCACGCTTAAGGCGGTCATTAATGGCAATACCTAGGCCGGTATCAGGAATATTCATCACAGCAATGCGCTTAAACCCACTATCATCTAACTGGCGCAGATACGCAAATAAGTTACTAGCCGCCTCATATAAATCGCCGCTCTCACTTAAATTCATAACGCGCTCATTTGGTAAGTCTTTAACAAACCCACCTGATGTTAGCCCCATAAATTTTATTGAGCCAAAAGCAAGCAAAGCTTCATCATCTTGCAAATCCACCGCATTTAAGCGCATATCGGCATTGGGCGCATAATGTTTTAACAATTGCCCCGGCGATGTCGGCGCATCAGGGTTAGTAAAGCCAAATTCAGCCTTAACACCAAATGCGCTTTCAATATCTTCTGGCGTAATAGACCCCGGACGTAAAATTAACGGCACAGCACCGCGCGCATCAATAATGGTCGATTCTAAACCCACATCTGATGATCCACCCGCGAGGATCATATCAACTTTATCACCCAAGGACTGCGCAACATGCATCGGCGCGGTCGGGCTTAATGTCCCTGACGCATTGGCCGATGGCGCCGCAAGCGGTACATCACAGACCATTAGTAAATCTTGCGCAACATGATGCGCAGGGCAACGCACACCAATTGTCGGTAGGCCTGCACTAACCAAATCAGACACAGCGCAATCCTCGCGCTTATCCAAAATAAGTGTCATAGGCCCCGGCCAAAAATGATCCGCAAAGCGGCGGGAGCGTTCATCCATCACGACATAGCGTTCCGCCTGTGCGGCATTATAGACATGAATAATCAGTGGGTTAATTTGCGGGCGCCCCTTAGCCGCAAATATTTTAGCCACAGCCTTACCATCCAACGCATTCGCCGCTAAGCCATAAACAGTCTCCGTCGGCATAGCGACCAAACCGCCAGAAAGAATAATCTCTGCCGCGTCTTTAATATTTGATGGATTTGCCGTTTTAATACTCATGGGCGGAGAATATCGACAGACGCGCGTAAATTGCAAGCGATTTTATATTTATCCTTGACATTTTTACATAACCAAAATAAAACAAACCAATTATAAAAATATAAAGTCAGGAAGTGTCAGAATGTCATACATTAAAGATGAACTGAAAAAACAGCAGCCAGCCATTGATAAAAAAGCTGAAAAAGACGCAAGACGCGCCGCAAAAGCCATCGCCGCTTGGGAAAAAGCCGAAGCTAAGCGCATCGCGACCCTTGATAAATGCCTGACCAACGTTTTTAACGAATTAAGCCGTAATCTGGATATTGCTGTGGACGCCATTGCAAATAATAATGGCGTAGTTACACGTTATATCGGTGGCGCCAACTCGGCATGGGAATTCGTCAAAAATGGCGCAGCTCTTGGTGTAAAAGATGTCGGTGAACCAACCGTAGACGACATTAAAAAGAACAAAGCCTATAATAATTACGTCCGCGTCATGGACGATCAGGGTTATGATGTAGAAATCATTCAAACAAAAAAAGCAGGCAATATTGATAATGAGAGAGCATCCGTAGCTATAACCTCAACTTTTGGCACAGCCTTACTATTCACCCCCATACCCGTTGTCCAAATTGCTGGCGGTATCATGCTTTTAGGTGCACAAACCATTGGCAACATCAACGCAAATGCTAACAGCGCCACAGTTTCATTAAAATTAAAAGAAAAACAGCCTGTGCCATTACTTGAACACAAGCCCGTTGAAAACGAGATGAGTGACCTGCTCTCCCAAATCAACGCGCAGCAAGACGGCGAAAAAGTCACGGTTAAAATTAAGCAACCAACACAGCAGCCGATTATTAAATAATCATCAGGGGATTATATAAATGAGCACAATTGATGACGCATTGAATAAACAAAACATTATTACCGATGGTGAAATTTCAAAAGTTTTTCGCCGCCTGATTGCTAATAATAAAATTTCCGAAAAGGCCGTCGTCAACAAGCAAGGTAAGTTACGACAAAATGTCGGCGTGCCGAACAGCCTTAGTGAATATTTTGAACGCTACGCCAATATTGGCGTTAAGCATATCCCGTCTTTAACAGAAGCACAAATTTTACAAAATGAAGACTTCAAAAAATATCGTGCCCAGTTAAACGCACAAGGTTATGATGTCGAAATTGAAGGCACAAAAGCAAGCTGCGGCGCGAAAGGCGCAAGCAGAGCTTCAACCGCCCTTAAAGGTGCCACGATAGGCTTCCTTACATTAGGCGGGCCAATTACAATGATCGTTGGCGGCCTTACCTGCGGTTTTATCAGCCTAGCAACGGAAGTTTCTACCCTTGATGGCGCAGCGCGTATAGACTTACAGATCAAAAAACTTGACCGCGTCGCCCTCCCCGCACCTGTTGCGCACAACGAGGAACAGGCAGAGGCCAATGCCTTGTTACAAGAAATAAACCAGCAGGCAACAAAGCAGCAAATTAAACAGCCTGTATCAATTATTAAATAAAACCGAGATATAAAAAAAGCCGCGTCATTGAGCGGCTTTTTTTGTGTTCATTAATAAACGCGTTTTTTCGGTGGAATGACTTCGCATTCATCGGTCAGCGTTTTCATCACCACTGGTCGATCACCCAAAGTGACTTTACCATTAGCGTCAACGCGGACAGTAGAGTGCTTCATCCACTTATCATCATCACGCTCTGGATAATCCTCCTGCGCATGGGCGCCGCGGCTTTCTTTACGAGCGTTCGCGCTGTGCAGCGTTGCAACCGCTTGGTAAAGAAGGTTATCAAGCTCAAGTGTTTCAACAAGGTCAGTGTTAAACACCATTGAATCATCATTCACGCGCAAGTCATGCTTACCTTGGAAGACTTTATCAATCTTGCCAACGCCTTCTTCAAGGCTCTTATCGGTACGGAAGACCGCGGCATGGTTCTGCATCGTACGCTGCATATCATCACGGAGTTCCGCCGTTGGCGTACCGCCTTGGGCATAACGGTAATGATCAAGACGCTCAAGCGCATTATGGCCTGCATCTGCCGCCAAGACTTTATGCGGCGTGCCTGGTTTAACAATTTCAGCCGCGCGGATTGCGGCTGCACGGCCAAATACTACCAAGTCGAGCAATGAGTTAGAACCCAAACGGTTCGCACCATGTACAGATACACAGGCAGCTTCACCAATCGCCATCAAGCCCGGAACAACTTTATTCGGGTCTTTCTTCGTTGGGTTCAAGACTTCTGTATGTACGTTGGTTGGAATACCGCCCATATTGTAATGCACGGTTGGCAATACTGGGATTGGCTCTTTCGTTACATCAACGCCCGCGAAAACGCGCGCTGTTTCGGCAATACCTGGCAGACGTGAGTAAATCACTTCTGGATCCAAATGCTCTAAGTGCAAATGGATATGGTCAGCTTTCGCGCCGACGCCGCGGCCTTCGTTAATTTCTATGGTCATCGAACGGCTCACAACGTCACGGCTCGCAAGGTCTTTGGCTGATGGAGCATAGCGCTCCATGAAGCGTTCACCTTCAGAGTTGGTCAAATAACCACCTTCACCGCGCACGCCTTCTGTAATCAAACAGCCTGCGCCATAAACGCCTGTTGGGTGGAATTGAACAAATTCCATATCTTGCAGCGCAAGCCCTGCACGCGCAACCATCGCGTTACCATCACCCGTACATGTATGTGCCGATGTACAAGAGAAATACGCACGGCCATAGCCGCCAGTCGCAAGCACGACTTGATGCGCGCGAAAGCGGTGGATTTTACCGTCTTCCAAGTTCCACGCCATAACGCCGACACAGCTGCCGTCATCATCCATAATCAAATCAAGCGCGAAATATTCAATATAGAATTCCGCTTTGTGCTTAAGCGCCTGTTGGTATAGCGTATGCAAAATAGCATGTCCTGTACGGTCAGCCGCCGCACATGTACGCTGCGCTGTGCCTTCACCGAAACGTGTGGTCATACCGCCGAAAGGACGCTGATAAATTTTACCCGCCGCTGTACGCGAGAATGGCACACCTTGGTGTTCCAATTCGTAAATCGCAGGGATAGCGTTCTTACACATATATTCGATGGCATCTTGGTCACCAAGCCAATCAGAGCCCTTAACCGTATCATACATATGAAAGCGCCAATCATCTTCACCCATATTTCCAAGCGCCGCTGAAATACCGCCCTGCGCTGCAACTGTGTGTGAACGTGTTGGGAAAACTTTAGACAAACATGCGGTTTTAAGGCCTTTTTCCGCCATACCGAATGTTGCACGCAAACCTGCGCCGCCGCCACCGACCACGACAACATCATAATAATGATCGATAATTTCGTAACTTGCTTTTGTCATTTTCTACTTCCTTATGATCCTTATTTACAGCGCGACCGAAAACACGGCATATATACACGCAATAGCTGACGCCACATAGAATAATTTTTGCGCCACAAGTTTAGCAATTTTCAGCCATTCTTTATGAACGTAATCTTCAACAATCACCTGTACACCAAGCAAGGCATGATAGTGCACCGTAATAATAAACAATACCGATAAAATCGCGTTCAACGGCTGGCTTAACCACGCAACAACTTCATCATATGATGCGCCCAAAATATTGGCGTGAATTGACCATAACGCCCATGGCATCAAAATCAACAACGCCACAGCGGTTAAACGCTGATGGATCCAGTGATGAACACCGCTTTTCGCACTACCAGTATTTTTGGCAGACTTTAATGGAGAATAAAACTCTTCACCTTTTTTGTAATATGGCATCTTAAGCTGCTCCTTATTTCATCAAGACGTAGTAATAGGCACAATACCAATAGCCGAGCACAGCGGCCGCAGTCGCAAGCATAACAAAAGCGCCTGCATTTTGTGCGTTATCAATTTTGAACAACTTACCGCTATCCCAGAACAAGTGACGGAAACCATTAAACATGTGGTAAAAGGCACAAAGCGATAAAGCGAAGAGGAACAAACGACCAATCAACGTTCCAAGCAATGATACCAAAGCATCATAACATTCCGCGCCGCACATTAAGCTATAGCTAAAGGCCAAGATTAAAAAAACGCCAAACAACGCAAGGAAAGCCCCACTCGCACGGTGTAAAATCGACATATAAGCCGAAAATGGCAGTTTATAAACCTGCAAATGCGGCGAAAGTGGGCGTTTAGCTTTTATATTCTGATCACTCATATCATGGTTCCATAAAATATAATTTCTACAAATCGCCTCTATATTAATGTCCCTGCCCTCAAAAAGAAAGGGGGCATAGGGATTATTACAAGAATTTTATGGATTAAATCATTTTAAATTGGCGGCGTTTCAGCAATCGCCTCAAGGGCTTGACGGCGTTTAGACCCGAAAAAGATCACAAGGCCACTCGCGATAATCGCAATAATGCCCGCCGCATCAAACCAATCCAAATGTTCATTAAAGAATAAATAGCCAAGCGCCACGCCATAGAAGACTTGCGCATAATGGTAAAGTGAAACTTCTGAGGCTTCAATCAACTGCACCGCCCATGCCATAAAAAACGCACCGCCAAGCGAACAGCAGCCTGTCGCAAGCAAGAATAAAACGCCCTTCATATCCACCATATGAATAATTTGCTCACGCAGCAGCACTGTGCAAATAACCAAAGTCACCAAATTCGGGTAGAAAATCAGCGATAGCTTGCTTTCATCATGCACGACTTTTTTAAGCAGCATATTATTGGTCACAAACATTAACGCGACACCAATCGGCGCCAGATAAGCAATATTCCATTCAGCCACCCCTGGCTTAATCACCATCGCTGCGCCAACAAAACCAAGCATAACTGAAATAATTTTATACGTCTTAATCGGCTCACCAAAAAACAGATAGAAGAACAGAATCGCAAATATAGGTGACGTCATGATCAGGATATAAGCATCCGTCATTTCCAGATGATAGAAACTTAAAATCGCCAGATAACCTAACACAAAAACAAAGACACTACGCAGCAGCGAAAACTTTGGGTGTTTTAAACGTACAACATCTTTCGCCTGCCCTTTAAATAGCGCATAGCCGTAGACTAAGCATATCGACACCACCGCCGACCAAAACAAAATGTAGAAAGAATCAAATTCCCAAATTTTAAGCTGCTTTTTTATCGCATCCCCAATAGAGAATGACGCAAAGCCCATTAGGGTCATAACGATCCCGATGACATGATTTTTTTTCATTTGAAACCAGTATATTTAAAGTTACGCGCTCGTGAGGATTATTCCGCACTAAAATTTTCATAGACGACACGGTTACGGCCAGCCTCTTTGGCTTGATAAAGCAGCTGATCAGCCTGACCAAGCAAAGCATCAACCGTTTGATCTTCAGCGCTGATACGAACTAAACCAATACTCACGGAATAATGCAAATGCTGCAACTTACCATTTTTGTCTTTATATGGCGCAGGGTTTTTCTCAACAAAATCACGCAGGCGCTCTAAAACATTATATGAATTTTCTGGTGGCTCATCTTCTGAATGCGTGAGTACGACCGAAAATTCTTCACCGCCCAAACGGCCGATCAAATCATTTGTCCGCAAACATTTACGCAAGACTTTGGAAAAATGGACAAGCACAGCATCGCCAACATCATGGCCATAGGTGTCATTCACATTCTTGAACTTGTCCAAATCCATAATCGCGACAGAGACATTACGTCCCTCGCGTGCGCGGCCTTTAATATGCGCATTTAATGACTTACTGAATGCACGGCGGTTCATCAATTTCGTCAGCGGGTCTTCCATCGCTTGACGCGTCAGCATACGCAAGTAATAAGCGTTTTTACGGATCAACGGTCTAAAAATAAAATAAGCTTCGAGTAGCAATACCCCCAGAATAATGAAGGTCGCAACAATTTGGATCATATGATAAAGCCTGATTTTATTTAGTGTTTCAAGGCGATACCCCTCAAGGGCAACATCCAGACCACTAACAATTGATGTCACCACACCTTTACCCAATAATTCGACAGCAATAAAGCAGACTTTTGACGGCTCACCCGTATAAATATCCTGATCAATACATTTTTTAATGATGTCAAAATAATATTTCGAATTATCTTCAATACGGAAGTTCGAATGAAAATAAATATTATTCAAACTTGGACTAATCGTAGAGTCCGCCTTGATGCGTGACGTAATAAAATGGTGGGAGGTCTTAAGCTCAATCACCGATTGCTTTAGCACTTCCTGATCAATCTCATTTAAGTGATTAGCGAAGTTCTCCATATGATACGGAATACGCTGCACCAAGCCACGAATACGGCTCAAGTGGTAAGTAAAGTCCGTACTTTCCGCCTGCTTTTTCATGATATGATATGTTGTGAAATGCCCACATACTGTTAGCAGCGCGATAATCGACAATGCCAAAACATAGGCTGCAGTTAGCGACTTACTTGGGTTTTTCGGATCATAAAAAGAAGCAATGAAGGACATTTTAAAACAGCCAGAATTTTTTGAACGGGATTAGATGTTTGGTTTGACTATATTAGAAGCTTATTAAAAATAAATCTACACTTTACTCTTCATTTATTATTTTCGCTTAACATAGACCTGCTATATGATATAAACACAAGTTGTAGACACATTCACGTTCGACCAGAAATTAGAAAGATAAATGGCCTGTCAGAAAATGCTGCGTAACAAAATTTCCCCCCTTATTCTTGCAATCCTGTTTACCAATTTCACATTCATAGCAAACGCCCATGCACAAGCGAGCACAGGCTGTGAAAATAAATTTATGGAAGGCTTTGCATCTTGCCGCGCCGCGACTTGCCGTATTAAAGACCCGCATAGTCCACGAAACATCATTCACCAGATCCGCGGCGTGAATAAAGACAACAAATGCGAATATATTATTAAATATATCGACCGCACAAAAACCCTCTGTGAATTCAACCGTGACCAGATGGCAGAGTATAAAAAGCTTTTTGGTCAGGTTCTGCAAAATCCAAATAACCAAATTGCCAATGACGGTGTTGATCGTTTGCTCCGCGAAAGCTGCACGCATGTTGACAATGAAGAAGACATCGCCGATGAGGAAGCTGGCGCTAAATATTACACATTGGGCGACCGAAATTACCCCTATGTCTATATCGATAAAATCTGCATCAACAAAAACCATGTCGACAATATATATATGACTACGGGAAAATATGGCTTTACGTTCAAAGCCCGCGCCATAAAAACCTTTAGAGACGGTAGCTCACCATATGGCGAACTTAATTATAGCTATGAAGATTTTTTAAGCAAAAGCTGCGCAAATTTCACGAAAGATATTTTCCGTTTTAGTGAAATTGAATTCGATCTTCCGGCTATTGCCCCCCTGATCGATAAAGAGAAAATTGAGGGTGTGGTCGTAAAATTATACAATCCGAGCATGGCGATCTCTGAAGAATTTACAGCCCCGCTTGATGATACCTATCGTTATCTAATAGCAAAAAAAGCCGATAGCTTTTCACCAGCAACCTTAAAAGCATTACAGATGAAAATCTCGTCCAGCGGTAGCGATACTTTCTACAGAATTGAGAAAAGCCGCGAGCGTATGACCGAAAACGTAAAACCATATGTCCTGCTTCCGAAAGACGATTATAAAACCCGCGCGCAATCGACATTTGCATTAGAATGCGATGGCAGCGTTAACGGCCCATCATGCCGTACAAAATGGGTCTGGGGCGCAGACATTGTCTTATCTTTAGAAAACCTGCCAGAAGATCCCATTCATTACAAAGAACTAGTTGATGTCGTCAACCAATATATCGACGATGCTTATAAGCAGTTTAATATGCAGTAATAACGGCAATCTTTACACAAACAAAAAAACGCCCATCAGCAATGACGGGCGTTTTGTAATTCTTATTGAAGCGAATTTAGGCTGATTTTACTGCTGCTTCATCTTCTGATGTGACTTTCAACTTTGGCAAGTTCAGTTTGATATGAAGGTCTTTCAATTGCTCCGGCTGTGTTTCGCTCGGCGCGTTCATTAATAGATCTTCAAACTGGCCGTTCATCACGAAGGCGTTAACTTCACGCAGGTTCGGCTCATCACAGAATAGCATCACGATACGGTCAACACCGAAAGCACAGCCACCGTGCGGTGGGGCGCCGAAACGCATTGCGTTAAGCATACCGCCAAATTTCGCTTCCAAAACATCTTCGCCATAACCAACAGCGCCGAAGGCTTTGATCATGATTTCAGGTTTGTGGTTACGAATAGCACCAGAGCAAAGTTCAAAGCCGTTACACACACAGTCATACTGATGTGCTTTAACTTTCAACAGGTCAAGCTTGTCTTCGACATCCAACGCCGCTTCGCCGCCTTGTGGCATAGAGAATGGGTTATGCGAGAAGTCGATGTGACCTGTGTCTTCGTCCAATTCATACATTGGGTAATCAACGATCCAGCAGAATTTATAAACGCCCTGCTCAAGCAAACCGCCAATATCAGCACAGATACGGTCACGCGCTTTACCCGCGAGCTTCGCTGCTTTGCTTTCTTTGTCACAAACAAAGAAGACCGCATCGCCGTCACCAATACCCATTTTCGCTTTAAGCTCTTCCTGCGCCGCAGGTGGAACGAATTTCGCGATTGGACCTTGGCCTTCACCATTTTCAAATTTGATATAACCAAGACCTGGGGCGCCTTCACCGCGCGCCCAGTCATTTAGGCTATCAAAGAATTTACGTGATTTATCAGCAATCTTTGGTGCAGGAATTGCACGTACAACACCGCCATTATCAATAACGTTTTTAAACGCGCGGAATTCAACATCATCACGAGAGAAAATATCTGTAACATCCGAAATTTCAAGCGGGTTACGCAAATCTGGCTTATCAGAACCATATTTCAACATCGCTTCGTCATAAGGAATACGTGGGAATGGTGCTTGTGTGACTTTGCGTGTTTCACCAGTGAAATCCGCAAATTCTTCAAACAAGCCCTGCAACACAGGTTCCATTGTACCGAAAACGTCTTCTTCCGTAATGAACGACATTTCAACATCGAGTTGGTAGAATTCAGCCAAACGGTCGGCTCGGCTATCTTCATCGCGGAAACATGGCGCGATTTGGAAATAGCGGTCAAAACCAGACATCATTAACAATTGTTTGAACTGCTGTGGCGCTTGTGGCAAAGCATAAAACTTACCTGGGTGCAAACGTGATGGCACCAAGAAGTCACGTGCACCTTCTGGTGAAGATGCCGTCAAAATCGGTGTGTTAAATTCTTGGAAGCCTTGGCCCCACATACGGCGACGCATAGATGAAATCACGTTGTTACGTAGACGGATTTTCTTCTGCATTTTCTCGCGGCGTAGGTCAAGGTAACGATAGCGTAGGCGTACATCTTCACCCGCATTGTCATCTTCAGCCACTTGGAATGGGATAACCTCAGCTGTTGAAAGCACTTCGGCCGATTCAACGCGCACTTCAATTTCACCTGTTGGCAATTTCGCGTTCACAACTTCAGCTGCGCGCTCAACCACTTTACCTGTGATCATCACAACAAATTCGTTACGCCATTTTTCAACTGAACCCAAAATTGGGGAATCGTTATCAACAACAATCTGTGTGACACCAAATGTATCACGAAGATCGATAAACAAAAGACCACCATGGTCACGTTTACGATTAACCCAGCCAGACAGTTTTACTGTTTGTCCAACATGTTCTTTACGAAGTTCAGCACAGTTATGCGTTCTAAATGCGTGCATCTTGAGATCAACCCTTCTCTATCACAATTAAATTCAGATCACATAAAGCCAGAAACTCCAGTAAATATCAAGCCTAAACAAAGGCTGTTCACGGAAAAAGATTAAATATTGCAAAGCTGTATAAAATCTTTAAATTAGAGCGCATAGAGCAAAGAATTTATAAGAACAAGAACAAAAACAAAACACAGGGGGAGATACTGTGAAATTAACTGACGAATTTAAAAAAGCCCGCGCAAAAGTCGAAAAACAAGAAGCGGCCATGGACAGCATTTTCGACAAAGCCCTCAATGACAAGATCTTGCATCTAAATGATGTGTCGGATTTATATCTTGAGCGTCACCTTAATGAAATCGCGATGCTTTATAGTGAAATATCTCATAAAACAGATGTGCTATTTGATTTTCCAGTAACTAAAGCAAGCAAAAGCTTCTTGCTGATGCATGTAAAATCGCTTAGAGAATTAAACGAACCAATCGTAGAGCTTGTCTATAAGCTTGAAAATGAAGTTGAACGCGAATTACTTGACCCTGATCATCAGTTAACACTCGCACGTATTTTAATTGGCTTCACAAACTTGATTGATAGCCACAATAAATTAATTTTAGAATTTACAAAAATGGTGAGAAGCCAAAATAACGACAAAGGGCAACAGCCCCCCAACCCATAAGAAACGCTTTTTATGAGTATTATTACATCCTCCGAAGAACTCAAAGACTTCTGCCAAGACCTGACAGATGCACCTTTCGTGACCGTTGACACTGAATTTTTGCGTGAGCGCACATATTATCCGAAACTTTGCCTTATTCAGCTTTCCGCGCCCAATATTGAGGCCATTGCCATCGACCCTATTGCCGCGCCGAATATTGACCTTTCACCACTTGAGGAAATTTTTAAAAACCAAAACATTCTAAAGGTCATGCATGCCGGCCGTCAGGACATGGAGATCTTCCACAAACTTTTCGGTTATTTACCTACGCCATATTTTGATACACAAATTGCCGCTATGGTTTGCGGCTATGGTGAACAAGTTGGCTATGAAGCACTTGTCCGCTCCGTCATGGATATTGATGTCGATAAAAGCAAGCAATATACAGATTGGTCACTGCGCCCGTTATCACAAGCACAAATCAATTACGCGCTGAATGACGTGATTTATTTGAAGGATGTCTATATCCACCTTGATAAAGAGCTTAAAAAAACAGGGCGTGATAAATGGGTGGTTGAAGAAATGGCCGCTTTACTTGATATCGAGCTATACGATCCGCCACTCGAAGAATTATGGCGCCGCATCCGTATCAAAACCAACAAGCCGCATAAATTGGCTGTGTTACAAGATTTGGCCATTTGGCGTGAAGAATTCGCACGGAAAAAAGATTTACCGCGCAGCCATATTATGAAAGATGAAACGATTGCGGAAATTGCGCTGCAATCACCAACGAATGTTAAATCCCTTGCCCGTATACGCGGTGTAAGCGACCGTTTTGCCGAAGGTGATAAAGGCAGCCTCTTGATCAAAATCGTTCAAAAGGCGCTTGAAAAAGACATTAAAGACTGCCCACAAAAAGATATTAAAGAACCTGTGCCGCAGCATTTAATGCCGACACTTGAAATGCTGAAAATGCTTCTGCGTATTCAGGCGTCAGAACATAATGTCGCCGCCAAGCTGATCGCCAAAAGCGAAGATTTAGAAACCCTCGCCATCGGTAAAGATCAAAAACTTGCGGTATTAAAAGGCTGGCGTCATGAGATTTTTGGACAAAAAGCCCTTGCGCTGAAAGACGGTAAAATCGCCTTCTCGCTCAAAAACGGGCAAATTCACATTAGTGAGATTTAAGCCAAGTTGCGGTAATGTGGCATTGCAATGCCGCTACGGCTATCTTGCACAAAATCATCATAGACTTTTTCAAAGTCTTCTGGCTTACACGCGACATAGCACATGACATTTTGCGGTTCTGCCGCGCCATTGAAATGCTTTTGGCAATAAGATGATGATTGACGCATCGCACGCACATCATCGGCGCTCAATGCTTGCAATGGGTCTGTAATCACATGCAAGATATGACCACCAAAATCCAAACCTGAACGCACACCAACTTTGCTGTCTTCAAGCACAAGGCAGGATTCAGGATTATGCTGCAATCTATGCATTTGATTAATACGCGCCAAACCATGGTGATATGGGTCGCCAGATGGTTTAACTTGTCCGCCAGATTTAATCACTTGATCCGCCGTCATCGCGTGCTTCCAATACGCATCGCTACGCTGTACGGCGGCCATTGTTTTTTCAACAGTGATGAACGATGAATTAGTCACGATCAATGCCGCTTCGCCGTTATCAACAAGCGCTTCAAATTTTTTCATGACAGGCGAGATTTCTTCAACCAAATGAGGCTTCGCAGCCATTAGATTGTAAAAAGCCGTAATGCGGTTTTTGGCAAAGGAAATTTCACATGGGTGATCAACGGTAAATTGTGATGATTTCTGCGCGAATAAATCATAAAAACCTGCGCCAGAACCACGATTGGCCGCTAATTCATCGACCGTGAAGGTGATGTTATATTTCTGCGCATAATCTTGGTGAATAGCTTCATATAATGGTTCACTATCCAATAAAGTCCCGTCCATATCGGACAAAGTGACATAAATTCCCTTATTATTTTGGGTCATTTAACCCTCCCTATTTATTGTCCCTATCTTTTAGCATAGATTTGACATGACGGTCAAAACATTCATATCAAGCCCTTATTTCACAAGGCTTCAGGCTGATCTGCCGAGCCACGCCGCGCCGCGCACACCAGAAGAATCACCGTGTTTTGGCGCGACAATATGCGCCTTCAACGTGCTTGAAAAACAATAAAGCGCGAGCTTTTCTGGCAGTTCTTCATATAAACGTGCAATATTGCCCATACCGCCGCCCAATACAATCGCATCAGGGTCTAAAATATCAACGACATGCGCCAAGCCGCGCGCCAAACGGTCGATATACATATCTAGCGCCGCAGTCGCATGCTGATCATCCCCCGCAGCTGCGCGCGCGACAATATCAGCGCCTTTTAGGGCTGCGCCACTACGCAGGGCATAATCTTTTTCAAAACCCGTGCCTGAAATCCATGTTTCAAGACAGCCAAATTTACCACAGTAACACGCCGTCCCAGGAAATTCATTATCATGCGGATTGGATACGAAATGTTCGATATAAGGTTTATGCGCATAAATCGGCGAGATAATCGCATCGCGATCCGCAATAGATTTCGCATTTAATGCTGCAGCATTTTCATCAAAGCGGCGCGGCCATGGCAAGGGATTATGCCCCCATTCACCGCCAATACCATTCATGCCGATATGCGCCTTACCTTTATAGGACACACCTGCGCCGCAGCCTGTGCCAATAATCACGCCAAACACGACCTCATGCCCTGCCGCGGCGCCATCAACAGCCTCCGACACAGCAAAGCAATTTGCATCATTATCAACCGCGACAGGCATATTTAATGCTGCAGATAAATCATCGGCTAAAGGGTTTCCATTTAACCATGTGGAATTGGCATTTTTAACGCAGCGTGTTTCACTGCAAATTGTCCCAGGAATACCGATACCGAGCGATGCGACCTTCTGCCCGCAGGCTTCTTCCGCATGACGCACGAGCGCCACAATATTATCAAGCGTCGCCTGATAATCACCGCGCGGTGAAGGATTACGATGGCGAAAAATTTCTGCGCCCGTTTGCGGATCAAGCGCAATAATTTCCGTTTTCGTTCCGCCCAAATCAACACCCGCTAACATGCAGCATTACCCCTTAAAATAATTCAAGCATCATGCAGCGCGCAGAGCCGCCGCCATAGCGTTCAACTGTATAAAGCGGTGTGTGCAATATCTTATCAACATGCGCTTCATATACAGCAATCTGATCAGGGCGCAGCGCTTTATAAGCCGATTCCGACATCACCAAAATACGCTCACCATTTGCGCCCGTCACTTCAAGCGCATTACCGCAGAAGGACAATAGCTGTTCCATAGAAAGTTCAACAACTTTATGTGTTTTATTCAGGCTATCGAGCACCATTTTGCGCTCTGCATCATCTGCGATACATTCCGCACAAATTGTTGCAACTTCAGTGCCGATATGCATCAAAACATCCGTGTGATAAATCGGCTTACCTGTGTGTGATTTGGTATTAAACGGAATTAATGTGTAACCGTAATGATCCGCCCATTGTTGAGCCAAACGAATATCTGTACGCGCTGAAAGCGCAGCATAACCAATCTTGTTCACATGGTCGCGGCAGATTGACGCTGTGCTTTCTAAATTCGCGCCGACAGTCGGCTCATCACGAAAATCGAGGTCTAATTTATAGCTGCGAGAGAAAAGATCGACAATCTGCGGCGTTAATTCGCGCTTGCGTGATGGGTCTTTCATCTTATAGAGCGTTAAACGCCCATCGGGCATTGTCGACAGCCAATTCGGGAAAATATGGTCTGGGCAATCTTCACGGCCTTTAAGCTCCGTAATGCAAATACCGTTTGCAACCAACAAATCACGTAAGTCTTGAAATTCTTTACGCGCCTCAGCCGTTTTATCGATAGACGGGCCAGCGCTTTCTTCATCCTGATAATGGTTACTATCCATTGTTTCAGGATTAGCGTAAAACACCGCAGGGTCAATCATAAGAATATGGTTTGTTGATTGCATGATTTATAAACTCCCTTAAAAAGTCTTTTTTCTTTGGGAGTATAGACGGCGCATGCCCCTATGTGAAGAGATGAAAGCGAAATATAAACCGGATAAATTCAGACCAATTCCCGATATCCGCCCAAGCCAGATCACAGCGGCGCATCACAATATTCGGCGCATATTCCAAAATTAATCGATCAAAAGCTTTCGCGACAATTGGTTCATATTCATTGGCAGCAATATGCGTAGGATCTAAACATTCAATTTGATACCACAAAGCGGGCGCATATTCATTATACGCGGCCATGGCAACAGGGACAGACATCAAGAATATCCCACTATTCCAAAAATGATGGTCTGAACGCATATATTTGCGGGCTAATGTCTTATTCGGCTTTTCCTTGAACGTGACAACATCTAACACCGCGCGCTCGCCCGCATCATTATCCGCGACCTCAATATAACCATATTGTGTTTGCGGGGATTTGGGTTTAATGCCAAATAATACAATATGATCAGCCGCAGCATGTTGCGCCGCTTCCACATGCGTACGGAAGCTATGCGTATCCCCAAACATATGATCACAAGGCAAAACCAGCATATCTTCATCTTGCAGGCCGTTGCGCTGCATATAATGTAATGCGAGCGCGATGGCTGGCGCGGTATTCCGCCCAAGGGGCTCCGCAAGAATGATTGCATCCTTAATCCCTATATCATCCATCTGTGCACGCACAGCATCAGCATATTGCTGCGCCGTCACGACTATTGGCGGCAGATCATCTTTAAAACGTAAAGCTGTTTCCTGAAGCATCGTTAGCCCGCCTTTTTTCAGGCGTAGAAACTGCTTAGGACGCTCTAGGCTTGAAACAGGCTTTAAGCGTGCACCAACGCCGCCACAGAGTATTATCGGTCTTACTTTACGCAACAGAAACTCCAGTTACATTTTTTGTTCTATATCGTCTCGGGCAAGGAAATCTTCATAGCTCTGCTTTAACCCTTGCAGCAAATCAACCTCTGGCTTAAAGCCCAAATAATCAAGCATATGGTTATCAAGCAATTTACGCGGCACACCATCGCCTTGCTCTTCAGCAAAAATCAATTTCCCTTGATAACCAACAATCTCCGCAATGCGCAGGGCAAGATCTGCAATCGTGATCTCTGCGCCGCTACCGATATTCATCGGCAATTCATCGCTATAATGCTCAAGCGCCAATAATATTGCACGCGCAGCATCATCGGCATATAAAAATTCACGCAATGGACGGCCTGTGCCCCATAATTTTATCTGGTCTTGCCCAAAGACCTGCGCATTATGCATCTTTAATAGTAATGCGGGGATCACATGCGATGAAAACGCATCATAACGGTCGCCCACGCCATATAAATTACAGGGCAGTAATGATATATAATCTGCGCCATATTCACGGCGATAATATTGGCAAAGGCGCATCCCAACCGTTTTTGCCAAAGCATAGCCCTCATTACTTGGCTCAAACGGGCTCGTTAACAAATCCTCTGGGCGCAATGGCTGCGGCGCATTTTTAGGATAAACGCATGATGAACTCATAAAGACCAATTTGCGCACATTATGAGCATGCGAGCTGTTAATCACATTTTGCGCCATAGACAAATTTTCATTGAGAAACTCAACTGGATATTTCTCATTCGGCGCAATACCGCCAACGCGCCCTGCGGCATGAATAACCACTTCAGGGCGATGCTGCGCCATCCAATCTTCAACAGCGGCTTTATCACATAAATCTAAATCCGCATGCGCCGCCGTCCAAAGCAACACGTCACGGCGCTGCCCCAATTGCCGACAAATGGCAGAGCCCAATAAGCCTGTATGGCCTGTAACAAAGACGGAACGCCCAGAAAGGTCGAATTGAACCATTTAATTATGCCCGAATGCGCTGTGTTTGGATATCCGCGCCATATATATCTTGCTGCGCATCAATCATATCTTGAATAAGTTGCTGACGTGTCGTTGACGCCGACCAGTTTAATTTTTGCTGCGCTTTACGGCTATCACCAATTAAGCAATGCACTTCCGCTGGTCGGTAGTAATCAGCCGCTATTCTAACAACTTCCTGATTATTTTCAACCAATATACCGACCTCATCAAGCCCCTGCCCTTGCCATTTAATTTGATGCCCAAGCGCAGTAAACACTTCCTCAACAAATTGACGGACGCTGCAGGCTTGTCCCGTTGCCAAAACGAAGTCATCTGGCACGTCTTGCTGTAACATATGCCACATGCCTTCAACATAATCTACAGCATGCCCCCAATCACGCTCTGCATCCAAATTACCGAGCACCAACGCGTCTTGCTGCCCAGCCAATATAGCCAGCGCCGCTTTTACAATCTTTTGCGTTACAAAATCATCGCCGCGCTTCGGGCTTTCATGATTAAACAGCAGCCCATTTACAGCATAAATACCGTGCTGCGTGCGATATTTAACCACCGCTTGGTGCGCAAGTAACTTCGCCGCCGCATAAGGGCTTTGCGGATCAAATGGGGTTTGTTCATTTTGTGGCGCAGGGCTGTTACCAAATAATTCGGATGTCCCTGCCTGATAAAACCGTGCTTCAGGTGCATATAAACGCAGCGCCTCAAGCAAACGTATCGTGCCATGCCCATTCACATTCATAGTATATTCAGGCACCGCGAAGCTTACGCCAACATGGCTTTGCGCGGCGAGGTTATAAATTTCATCGGGCTGAACCGACTGAACAATATGATTAAGGGAGGTTTGATCTGTCATATCCCCCCAATGCAGCGTTAACGCATGGCGCAGCGGCGTTAAATGATGCGTATCATCATGCGCCAAAGGCTGGCGAACGCCATGAACTTGATAGCCTTTATCCAATAATAGCTTTGCTAGATAATAACCGTCTTGGCCGGTGATACCGGTAATAAGTGCAATTTTCCCCACATGACCCCACAACAAAAAAGTGAAGATTGATCAACCTTCACTTTATAACATTTTTGTTGCGTATAAGGAATTATTTATAGATTTAATCTAATTTACGCTGCACGTGTTTCATAATCCGCAAAGCTGCTCAAACCGCCTTCAACACGCGCCGTCGCTGCAATATAAACGGGAAAATTCATTTTACCGTCAATGGCCTCGATTAAACCAATACGCTGTTTTTTACGCAAACAGCGCAATGTTTTGACACATTGGCATTGTACGCGGCCGAATAATAATTCACCTGCCTTATAAAAAGACACCATGTCTTCCGCTATACGAATTGTAAGTTGTTCGCCTTTTGGTACCGCCTGTGGCACAACAATAACGACAGACTTATCGTCACCGATAAGAAATTCACATTTATTAAACATAATCACACCTTGTCCTGTAGGGATGTATTTATACGCTAGAAATAGTTAACAAATAGTTAACAGGCTATTAATAATTGATTATACTTTTCACATATATTCAAGGGAGGGCAAAACATGACGAATATTCCTTATTCAGAACTAAGCTATGATGAAAATTATATTGATATACTAACCCACGATTCTGTTTTAATTGAACCTGCGCGCTTAAAGCCTAGCGATAAGGCCATCGCCCTTATTACCGCGCCAATTCTATTATTCATTCTGTATAAAATCTTCCAGACTGAGCCCCCGCAAAATATTGCCGATTATTTATTCATCAGCCTATTCACCTTGATGTTTAGTGTGGTCTATATCTTAATTATACGCGCAATAATCGCGCCCGCACCAGATTGCCGCGTTGATGAAAGCGGTCTGAACTGGAGCGATAAAACACGCACGGCATGGGGTGAATTAAAATCTCTACATAGCAATTTTTCAGGCCTAACCTTCACACAGAAAAATGGCCAAAAACGTAAAATCAACCTACAGGACACACATTACCGCTTTGATTTATTTATGCAGAACCTCATCTGGTTACATAAAAAATATAATTTTACCAAAGGTAAATTGCTAACGCAGACCTTAAATCAAATTGATCGCCAAGGTATATTTTTTGGACATGAGGAATCCCACAATCAGCGCCAACAAAAAATCCGTTTTTTCCTAAGCGCGATTGCCGTCACATTATTCTTTGCAGCCATTGCCGCAGCCATCGTATTTCTTAGTCAAAACACTACGCATGCCGCTGCGCCTACTATGAATAGCCTCATCAAACTCGCAGGTATGTTCTTACTGGTCATTAGCTTAGAGGTCGTCCTGTTGGGCGCGGTTCTACTAAACCGTAACCATAAATTTGGGCAAGATATACTCGCCAATGCGCAAGGGCTAGATATCACATATGCCGACGGACGCAAACAAAGCGTCAGCTGGACTGAGATAGAGCAAGCTTGGCAAGACCCAAATTACGGTGCCAACGGCCAATTTTTATTCGAAATTCATCATGCCACTGACGGCGCGGTATTCTTAATCGATTTACTGCCATATCTTGTTGAGGAATATTCAACCCTACATCACGATCAACAGGCAAAGCATCATTAATAAAAGACTTTAGGGTCTTTATCCATGCGCTTGAATTTTAGCGAATGGTAATAATTGCGTCTGAACGGATAAAGCAGCTGATGACGGAAGGGAATCGGCATAGGTTGTTTAATGCCAATATCGACAGGCGGACGGCGGTCTTCGTTAAAATATGACCGAAATACCCAGTCCCATAACATGACATTTTCACCGTAATTCTTATCACCTTCGCGCAAATCTTTACTA
>JASBUS010000026.1 GCA_030147745.1 Alphaproteobacteria bacterium | reverse complement strand
ATGCCTTCCTGATTGGCGTGCGCCGCGTGAATGCACCCGTGACCATCGGCGTGAGCACAACCATTGCCGCCTTCGCCCCGCTTTATTTCAGCACGGGTGTATTGGGGCAAATTATTTCGGTTATTCCGATTGTGGTTGTACCAATCTTGGTCATATCCCTAATGGAAGCTTTCTTTATACTGCCTGCGCATTTATCTACGCCAACACGTTGGAGCGCAGGTATCATTGCGGATATTCGCAACCACGTAACACGCGGCCTGCACCATGTCATCGACCATGTCGTTGTGCCTTTTGCAAAGCTTTGTATGAAATGGCGCTACGCCACGGTTGCAGCCTTTGTCGCGCTAGCCATCTTAACAGTTGGGATGTTCCAATCCGGCACGATTCGTTTTGTCTTTTTCCCACAAATCGAAAGTGATCAGGTCAAAATTACCGTGACCATGCCAACAGGCACACAATTTGAACAAACCGAAAGCATCATGCTCGCTATAGAGCAAGCCGTTGAAGCCGTGCGCCAAAAAGTCGAAACAGACAGCCACAAGGTTTATGAAAGCACATCCCTCAGCATTGGTGAAACATCAAGCGAAGCTGGTCCACCGGGCACAGCAATGCGCAATTCAAAATCATCCAATGTCGGACAGATGGTCATTCAGCTGGTTTCATCCGATCACCGCGATGTATCCGCGGCGCAGATCGAGTCAATGGTTCGTGAACGCATCATCGATTTACCAAATATTGAAAAACTTGCCTTCCAAAGCTCTCTTATTGGTGAAGATGCAGATATTGAAGTTGAATTGACGCATCCAGAGGAAGCGACCCTTAACGAAGCCGCAGAAGAGTTAAAAGACATTCTCAAAGCCATTAACGGTACAAAAGAGGTTTCGGACAGCTATGAACCCGGCAAAAACGAATATGTCTTCAAACTCAACCAAGAAGGCTACGCCGTCGGCCTAACGCCTGCGCTACTTGGTGAACAATTACGTTCAGCTTATTTTGGTTTAGAAGCAGAGCGTTTCCAACGTGGGCGCTCAGAAGTCATCGTTTATGTGCGCTACCCTAAAGACGAACGCGAGAATCTGGATGCTTTGGCGCAGACCCGCATTCGCTTGCCAAGCGGTCAAGAAGTGCCACTTTCAAGCGTGACTGATGTCACCGAACAAGTTGGCTATTCATCCATTCAAACCGTGAATGGCCGCCAGATTGTAAGCGTCACCGCAGATGTTGATTATGCCGTTCTGACACCGAATGACGTGTTAACGGAACTGCAAGCGACGATTTTGCCTGAACTGCAAAATAAATATAACGGCCTGTCCTATAGCTTTGAAGGCGAAAGCCGTGACCAAAAAGAAGATATGGCGAGCCTTGGCCGCAATATGCTCACCGCATTATTATTGATCTATGTTCTCCTTGGTGCGCAGCTAAAAAGCTATGTGCAGCCAATTGTCATTATGTTGGCAATTCCATTCGGCGTCATTGGCGCGACATGGGGGCATTTCTTGCTCGGTCATGACTTATCCTTCATTTCTATGTTCGGCATTGTGGCGCTTACGGGCGTTGTGGTGAACGATAGTGTGGTCTTGATGGATTATTTGAACCAACAGCGCCTTGAAGGCAATAATATGTATGACAGTACCATTGCCGCGATTAAGCGCCGCTTCCGCCCAATCTTGCTGACCACCGTGACCACCAGTTTGGGCTTATTACCGATGCTTTTGGAAACCTCTATGCAGGCGCAATTCTTGATCCCGATGGTGATTTCCCTTGCAACGGGGATCCTCTTCTCGACCTTCGTTATCTTGCTATTTATTCCAAGTATTTTAATGATTAAGGTCGATATTTTGAAAGTTTTCTTCAGAAAAGAAATTTGATAAACCATGACCACTTTGACCCGTTTTCGTGATTTATACGCGCCATACACGCATTTTGAAAATGCATCGCTTTGGTACGGCGTTTTTGACCGTGTAATGGCAACGCAGAGCGATGGCAACCTAGAAACGCTGCTTGACATCCTGAATGACCTCCCCGCCATCAGCCAACCGATGCAGGTTGAATGCAACCAAGATGCGGTGACAATAAGTGCTGACATTGATTATAACAGCCTACAAAAGGCGAACGCCGTTTTACGTGGGCTGATCCCTTGGCGCAAAGGGCCCTTCCAAGTCTTTGACATTTCTATTGATTCAGAATGGCGCTCAAACCTTAAATGGAACCGTTTAAAGGATAAAATCAGCCCTCTTAAAGGCCGCAAGGTGTTAGATGTTGGCAGCAATAATGGTTATTACGGCTGGCGCATGCGCGGTGCAGGCGCGGCGCAAGTCATCGGGATTGACCCATCGATTTTAGCGGTCATTCAGCATTTCGCGATTAACCACTTCATCCGCGATTATAACCATGTGATCTTCCCCTTCAAAATGGAAGACCTGCCGCCGCGCCGTGAAGATTTTGATACCGTTTTTTCAATGGGCGTGCTTTACCATCGTCGCGGGCCGCTTGATCATATCCAAGAATTATATGACGCCCTCCGCCCGGGCGGCGAACTTATCATGGAAACATTAGTCGTCGAAGGTATCGATGGTTACAGCTTCGTCCCGCCAGGGCGCTATGCACGCATGAATAATGTCTGGTTTTTGCCAAGCGTCGCAACCTTAAAAACATGGCTCGAGAAAATTGGCTTTGATGACATCATTGATATCGACCTACATATGACAACAACCGATGAGCAGCGCACAACCGAATGGAAACCAGGCGATAGTTTTGCTGAATTTTTAGATCCGAACGATCCGACCCGCACGATCGAAGGCCATCCCGGGCCGCTCCGCGTCACACTTCGCGCAACAAAACCGACCGAGCCCGGCCGCCTGAAACGCTATCATCTATAAAACTGTGGAAATTTCCAAATAAAAGGCCTAATATAAGCAAATATACTTATAGGAACCATCATGACTGACATACAATTAGATGATAAAATCGTTGTGCGCGGCTACTTCGTCGGCCAACGTTTAAACTTAAAAAACTTTGAAAAGAGCGGCGCACTTGACGTCTCTCCACTTGTTATCCGCGCGGGACATGGCGGCTATGCAGTCCTCTTCCGCTATGGTGCAATTGTCTTATTCGGCCTCGACCATTTGGAAGAGCAAAACTTCATTAGCCAGTTGAAAGAATACACAACTGCACCATATGAAAGCCCGACTTTCGAAGAAGTGACAATCGAAAGCGCCCAAGGCAAAGCAGAATCGATGCAGGAAGACGCCTTCCACATCATGCAGTGGGACTTGCCACGTATGCAATTAATTGCCGAGGTTATTGCCAAAGCAACCGTTTTGGAACATTACGAAAGCAGTATTACCGAGATTTTTGACCGTATTGAACCTTTAGCCGCAGACCTACAAAGCGGCAAAGTTAAAAGCCGATGGGCAAAGGTTCTGCTGAAACATATTGGTACCGTGCTTTCGATTGAGCGTAAAATGATTGCGCATGTGGAGATTGAAGGTAAGCCCGAACTTCTTTGGGATCATCCTGATCTTGAGCCACTTCATATTAAACTGGAAGACGAGTTCGAAATCCCTGAACGCCATAAAGCGATTAGCCAGAAGTTAGATTTGATCCACCGCACAGCGGACACCATGTTTAACATTCTACAAGAACGCAACACATATCACGTTGAGTGGTATATTGTATTGTTGATTGTACTTGATATTGTCATCAGCCTCATCGAAAAGATGCTTGCTTAAACAAACAGGGCGCAAATTAAAGCGCCCTGTTTATAATCATAATATTTTACTGATCGTCTTTGACGAGCAAGCCCATAAAGGCCGTAACAGGCGTTGCTTCAAGCACCGCCTGATTATCGCATAGCTCAATAATCTTCTTGCAGCTTTCATCGCTATAATGCGTCGCAAGGTTACGTGCGAATTTCTCCTCCAATATTGGAATACCTTCGGCGCGGCGGCGTGGGTGACCGATTGGGAATTCGACCTCAACGCGTTCGGTCTTGCTGCCATCCTTGAAATGAACCTCAATTGCATTGGTAAAGGCACGCTTTTCAGGGTCATGATAATCTTTGCTATAGCCAAGATCTTCCTCAACCACCATTTTCGCGCGCAAAGCATCAATTCCAGGGTTCGCCGCGAAATCATCTTCATAATGATCCGCCGTAAGTGTCCCTGTCATCAACGGCACAGCCACCATATATTGCAAGCAGTGGTCACGATCCGCTGGGTTATGCAGCGGGCCGGTTTTGGAGATAATACGGATCGCCGCTTCATGTGTTGTCAAAACGATTTTCTCAATATCATCAAGACGACCTTTGACTTGCTCATGCAAGGCAACAGCACATTCAACAGCGGTTTGGGAGTGGTATTCCGCTGGATATGAAATTTTAAACAGCACGTTATCCATTACATAATGACCATAAGGACGTTGGAATTTAAAGGCGTTACCCTTGAACAGCACATCATAAAAACCCCAAGTCTTCGCCGTCAGCGCACTTGGATAACCCATTTCACCTGCCAGCACCATCATAGATAGACGCACGGCGCGCGATGTTGCATCACCCGCAGCCCAGCTTTTGCGCGAACCAGCATTTGGCGCATGACGGTAGGTGCGTAGCGACTGGCCATCAAGCCAAGCATGCGATACCGCCGCCAAAGCTTGATCACGGTCACCGCCGAGCATTTTAATCACCACAGCTGTCGAAGCCACTTTCACCAAAACCACATGGTCAAGGCCAACACGGTTAAAGCCGTTTTCAAGGGCGAGACAACCTTGAATCTCATGCGCTTTAATCATCGCGGTCAGCACGTCTTTCATGACGAGGCCAGCTTCGCCGCGTGCTTCACGCTGCTGTGACATATAATCCGCCACCGCCAAAATCGCGCCCAAGTTATCGGATGGATGCCCCCATTCTGCGGCAAGCCATGTGTCATTATAATCCAGCCAGCGGATCA
>JASBUS010000018.1 GCA_030147745.1 Alphaproteobacteria bacterium | reverse complement strand
GCGGCAAGAATTTTGAATAGATGAATGATATCAGCGCATCGGCATATTGGCGTTTGTCACCATAAAGGCCGATAAGCTGCGTATCTTCCTTACCCAACATTTCATCAAGGTCATGTTCACGCATCATATGTGCTGAGCCATATAGAATGACTGATTTTTCATCATTCGCCGCGGCTTTCATGAAGGCTGCGATGCGTTCATTGTCTTCACCCAAACGTTTTTCAAAAAACTCATCATAAAGCTTTTCCATTTTTGTTCTATATTCTGGGTCTGCGATAATTTTACCGTAAATAAATTTCTGCGTAGCGATAAAAATTTCCATCGACGACATATTACCCTGAACGCCATTCGCTTCCATTTCAGCAACAATCACCCCTGCCATTTCAAACAACATGTCTTTGCTTTCAATAGACATGCCTGAACTGCCAAGGCCTGGGTCAGAGAAATGCATTTTCACACCCGCATCAGTCAACGACACAATCATATCCGCCATTAATTCATGGTAGCCGCGTGTTTGCTCTTCTGTCCACCACAGCGGGTGAATTTCATCGGTCAATATTTTCACGAATTCAGCTTTTTTCGTTTTACCCGCGGCAAGATCATCAACAATCGACTGCATCGCTTGCGGATATTCGATGAACACATGTTTCACGCCTGCATTGATAATATTTTGCGTATTTTCTGCGCCAAAGAAATAATCGCGTACCGCGCCAACTGTATGGTTCATATCACCATAAAATGTATATTTTTTATCCTGTAACAATGCCGCATAAACCGCATCAGGCGCAGCGGTTTGCGTAATCGATTCCATTACTTCAACATTTCTATCCGTTAAAATATTGTTCAGACCATCAAGCGGGTCATTCCCATAGTTTGATAAAACCATAGCCCCAAAGCCAGCCACAATCGTCATATTAAATATACCAGAAAGCACATTTGCCCCTGCTGTACCAACGCGGATTAAGCCGCGCTGCCATAGGGGCTTAACAGATTCCTGTATAGCCTGATTTTCACGATCTTGCTGAACTGAATTTTTTTGACGTTTAAACACAACCCCACCCCATTATATTATGTCTGCTATTTAAGGATGAAGGTAATTTATATTATGTAAAACATGTTGTCAATAAAATATAATTACAATTTATAAACATCACGCATATGCGCGGCATAACCATTCACGCCCATTTGCTTAGGCGGGACAACATTACCGACAATTTCCGCGCTGGTGAATAATGCACCATATTGATAAATATTGGCATTGAGCCATTTGACAATCGGCATAAACTGACCGTCTTTAATCAGATGTTCAAAACGTGCGGGCTGCATATGTTGGTATAACGCTAAGGCATAATTCTGCCCCATAAAGTAATTATCAAAATCGGCATAATCGCCCGCAAACCAATGCGGGTCTTGCAAAATACCATGACGGTCATGGCTATAATCTGCATCCGCGCCAATATAGCTTGCGGCTTCGGCATTAAAAATCTGTTTCAAATTCCGTATATCGCCGCCCTGACGCACTAAGTTCTTCATCACGGCGCGGCGCTGCATTAAATGAAGCGGGTAATGCAATACATCAGCGTTTATGCGCAGGCCATTGCCCCCGCCGCCGATAATTTGCGCATGTATATCCGCCGCGGGGTAATCGACTTCCCCGCCCGTTTCATCACAAATGACGCGCGATAAATATTCGGCAAAATTTGGATTATGAGCAATGCCATGTTCCCAGAATAAGGCCATTGCTTCATCCATATCACGCCCTGCAATTTTACCTGCGGCGCGGCCATATAAAGCACATGGTAAATTTTGACGATACAGCGCATGACCACCTTCATGTACCGCCGACATAAATGTGTTTAAGGCATTATCTTCATCATAAGCCATCGACAACATGACATGGTCATAAGACCCAAAACAAGCGGGATGCGCTCCTTCGCTATACTGCAGGCGATCCATATCTACCGCCATATCCGCCCAAATACGTTTTACGATACGTTGCTGCGCGTTTTTATTAATAACAAGCGGCGCATAAGTTTTTTGCTCAGTATTACCCTGTTTCAAACGCTCACTATTAAGCTGCACATAGGCGCGATATGTATCATTCATCAGCGTCTCAACCGTGCGATCTTTCAGCCCACGGCTATAGGCCGCAAGGCCATAATCATAGGGCGACTTGCCCGCTTTTTCAGCGCGCGCAAACTGCGTTTTTAGTAACCGGCCAAGCGGCGCGGCCGCGACATTAAAATCATCCCGCGCATGTGCTTTTTCCAACGCGCCAAAGGCACGCAGTTTTAAATAGTTCAAATAAAGCTGACCAAAAAAATCGGATTCTTCATGATAAGACGCGGCATGCGCCAATTGCTGATAACGCACATGCTGATCCACATGGCCTTTTTTCAACGCATCCTGCAATTCATCCTGTGATAAAACATGATGCGTACGCATTTGATTGACGAATAACTGCGCGCCATTATAAAGCGACTCTAGCCCACTAAAAAAACCTTTCGGCGTAGTGAGCAAACGCCAGCGCAATTCGTCATACCCATTTTCTAATTCTAGATATTTACGGCTATAGTCATCCAGCGTCTTATGGACGCTTTGTTCTTTTTGTATTGTGGACATCGCTCACCTGCTCGGCTGCTTACACAGCTGCTATTATTCTTTTTATATGGATGGTGAGGCGTTAATGACATGCGTTTTCATTGCGACCTTCCCCTGTTTTATTCTTATTATTTTTTTATATATTTTTCGAAAAACTAAACACTGCGCGAAGCCTTGTCAATAGCCACGAATATCAGCAAAACGCGAATTAACCAGAACGTAAATTCTCTAGCGCTTCTTTCAAATTAAATAGATGCAGTAAATTTTTAAGCGCCGCGCCGCGTTCACTCGATAAACGCGGGTCTTTTTGCACGATAAGCTGCGCTTCGTCACGTGCCATGGCAATAATCTCTCCATGTACGGCCATATCAGCAAGCATATAATCTGGCAAACCGCTCTGACGCGTGCCCAGTATATCCCCCGCCCCGCGTAAGCGCATATCTTCTTCGGCGATAACAAAGCCATCTTCAGTATCACGCATTATTTTTAGGCGCGCTTTGCCCGTTTCGGATAATGGCTTGCCATAGAGCAAGAAACAATGTGACGCGCGCTCACCACGGCCAACACGGCCGCGTAATTGGTGGAGCTGCGCCAAACCAAAGCGCTCTGCATGTTCAATCACCATAATCGATGCATTCGGAACATTCACCCCGACCTCAATCACCGTCGTCGCGACCAAAACATCAAGATCACCCGCCGAAAACTTCTTCATCACGGCATCTTTATCTTCGGCCTTCATACGGCCATGAACTAGGCCGACACGATCCCCAAGCACGGATTGCAACACATCAAAGCGCTCCTCTGCCGCGGCAAGGTCAAGCACTTCAGAATCTTCGACCAATGGACAGACCCAATAAATTTGGGCTTTTTCTTCGCGGATTTGGCGCATTAAACCTGCGACCATATCTTCAAGTTTATCCTGCGGTACAAGGCGCGTATCAACAGGTTTACGCCCTGCAGGTTTTTCATCAATGCGGCTAACATCCATATCGCCATAGGCTGTTAACGCCAATGTCCGCGGGATAGGCGTTGCCGTCATGACCAAAACATCCGATACGCCTTTTTGCGATAATTTCAAACGCTGATGCACCCCAAAGCGATGCTGTTCATCAATCACGGCGAGGCCTAGATCTTGGAATTCGACTTTATCTTGGAATAAGGCATGCGTGCCGATAACAATTTGCGCCGCGCCGTTTTTAACTTGCTGCAGTAGTAATTCTTTGGCTTTGCCTTTATCGCGCCCCGTCATAACAATATAACGAATACCTAGCCCATCAAGCAAAGGCCCTAAGCTTTCCGCATGTTGACGTGCCAAAATTTCAGTCGGCGCCATTAACGCCGCTTGCGTGCCGCAGGCCACCGCATTAAGCATTGCCGCGCACGCCACCATCGTTTTACCAGAGCCCACATCCCCCTGCACAAGGCGCACCATTGCCAAGGGTGAAGCCATATCCGCATCAATTTCACTAATCACACGCTGCTGCGCGCCCGTTAACGCGAAAGGAATTGACGCCAAGAACTGGTCACGTAAATTTGAATTTGGCGGCGCAAATACACGGCCTTTGGCCTTTTGCTGTGCCTTACGAATAAGCGTCAGCGCCAATTGATGGGCGAGCATTTCATCATAAGCCAAACGCAGACGCGCCTTACTATCTGGCGCGAGTGTCGTGCGTGATTTCGGGTTGTGACAGGCGATAAGCGAGTCTTTCCACCCTGCCCAGCCGCGCGCCTTTAACACCGTTGGGTCTTGCCATTCAGGTAAATCTGGCAATTGGCGCAAACTCGCCTGCACCGCTTTACGAATAACCTTATGCCCAAGCCCCTGCGTCATTGGATAAACTGGTTCAATCTCATCAAAAGCTTCGGCGCCATCACCGGGCGCAAAGAAATCTGGATGCGTAATTTGGGCGCGTCCACGGTAATAAACCAAGGTGCCGCTAATCTCTTTTTCTTCACCAATTGGGAAGCTGCGTTTCAAATAATCTTCCCGCGCATGGAAAAACACTAAATCAAGCGCCGCATCCCCTGCGGTACAATGAATGCGTGATGGGACGCTACGTTTACGGCTGATCGAATATTTATGGATTTTCGCTTTCACAATAACGACTTTGCCGCTATCGCTTTCTTTTAACTGGTCGACCTCAACGCGTTCAACCACATCAACAGGCAAATGACATAGTAAATCCCACAGCCTTTCGCCCTCGCATAGCCGTTCAAACAACTTGGCATTGCGCGGCCCCACACCGGGGAGCGTCGTCACCGATCTGTATAACGGATCTAAAATAAACGGACGCTCTTGCGTCTGCGGCTTAAGCTGAGTATTGTGCATATATAAACAATACTAAAAAAACAGATTGATACAATGGATAATCGCCGTAAAAAGCTACTTTTCCGCTCTTGGCATCGTGGCACAAAGGAAATGGATATTATTCTGGGTGACTTCGCCGAGAAAAACCTCGCCGCGCTATCGGACATAGAGCTTGATGCCTATGAAACCCTGCTGGATGTACCAGACCCTGATATTTTCAACTGGGTCATTGGTAAAGACCAAGCCCCCGCGAATGAGCCATATAGCAGTATCGTCAGTAAAATTATTGCGAATAAAGTTTATCAAAAATGATTACGATACAGGGCGACGAAATCCGCAGTTTATGCATTAGTGACATGCATTTCACTTATCGGGATTTAACCAATCCTGACCACGATATAACACATATATCAAACGGATTTGTTGACTACGCCCGCAGCAGTGACGCCCATATGATCGTTAATTACGGCGACACAATTTCATCAGAATATTTGTGGTATCTCCACAGCCTATCAAGCAGCGCGCTTAGTGCCAATGTTGACCAAGCGGCGCGTGATAAATATGTCGGACTACTCACCGAGCGCCGCCTACGCCGTGATAGCGCGAAGCCCGACCGTTTTCATTCCAATTCATTCTTAATTCAACAATTCGCGCGCGCATCGGGTTATCCCAATGCCATTACGCAGCATGAAATTGAACAGCGCCTGCATGAGATTCGTAGTCACGACCGAGACTTAATCGATTTCATCATCCAAGCGCAAAACACCGCGCAAAAGCCGTTATTCGTGCTCCATGGTAATCATGAATGTATTACATTGTCGGAAAGTGAAATTGCGGGTTTATTCAACAAAGCCAGCGGCCATAAACATGTGAAACACAGCACCCATCCCTATGCCTTTTATCAGGATTTCGAATTAGTAGCCGATGGACGCGATCCATTTGAAGTCCGCCAATTATTCTTTAATTCCAACATTCACAACCATGCGACAGGCGGATTGTCACTCGGCCCGCATGATTTAGAATGGCTACAAGACACTCTTGCCGATGCCAAAGGACGCGCCATCATTAATATGCATATCCCGCTCAATTTTGACCAAACACCGGATGAAGACCCTTATTCCGTAACGCGCACTTATAAGGAATCAGACAAAATCCGCAAAGCCATTGCCACAGCGGGCAATGTTGCTTTGGTTGCATCGGGGCATATCCACCGCGTGATGTTTAACCAGATTGATGGCGTTAATTATTTGACCATGCCATCCTTCCGTCATATTCCCGCCTTTATCGACCAAGATGGACGCAAAGGCCTGAAAGACCCGACAGGTTATTTCCATGAGCTGACCTTAAATTTCAACACCATGAAGGCAGAAGTCGAGCGTAAACGCGTTGTCCGCAACGCGGACCAAAGCATCTCGATTAAGACCGAGCGTAAATCCCGCGGCGATTTTGCGCCAAAATCACCACTGCAATTTGATATATAAGCGGCGCTTTATTCCGAAAACTCTGCCATATCAGGCACACGGCTAAAGGCAATCTTCGTCCCGACATAACCCGCGCGCGTTTGCGGCGTTACGCCAAGCCGCAAAGTCTCCGCGCCATATTTACCATTTAAATCATCCATCACCTTCGACAGCGCTGCATTTTTATGCTGCAAATCTTGATACGCCGCCGAAGACTGATCAAATAAATCTGGCGTAATTTCTTCTCGGCGGCATAAACCATGTAAGGATACCGAAACCTTGAACGGACGGTCACGTGTTTGCCGATAGGCACGCCCCGTCATGACGTCATCCGCCATTTGCGTATATAAACCTTCAAGCGCTTTCAAAAAGGTAAAATTATCCTGCGCAGGCGAAAGCCGTACATCTTGCGCCCAACGCACGCCAGATTGAAACCGTATAGCAAAAACAAAGCCCGTTGCAAAAAACTCCTTACGGCGCAAACGCGTTGCCGCCTTAATCGTCAAACGCCGCACAACTTGATACGCCGCCTCTGGCGTGCGCAGTTCAGGATCAAGCACGCGTGAATGTCCGACCAGAGACGTTTTTGTTTCCTGCTCAGGAATCTCATAACCGCGCAGACGGTACCAAAAGCGCTCCCCTTCGACACTGCCCCAAACGCGGCGGGCATGTTTAGGCGATAAATGCCAAAACTGTTCAACCGATGTAATCCCCGCACGGCGCAGGCGGGCTTCCATGCCAACATTAATGCCGCATAAATCCGTCAGCTTCATCGCAAAGAGGCGCTCCGTCATGGTATCTGGCGATAAAATCACAAGGCCGTCAGGCTTCTCCATATCCGTGGCGACTTTCGCCAGATAAGCATTCGGGGCGATCCCAATCGAACAGCGAATATGCTCCCCAACATTTTGGCGCAGCCCTGCTTTCAAACGCAGCGCCACAGCGCGCGCCTTATCAGGCGTACGTTTATTCGGCGGCAGGCGGCTTGATAATTCATCAACCGAACAGACTTTATTAATCGGGGTGTGTTTAATGACTTCCGACAAAATGCGGTTATGATATTCAACATATTTGTCATGCCGCGCCAAAACCGTCACAAGCCCAGGGCACATTTGCCGCGCTTCTTTAATGCGCGTCCCTGTTTTAACGCCAAAGGCCTTGGCTTCATAAGATGCCGCAATGGCGCATGTATAATCCGTATCCATTGGCACAACCGCAATCGGCCGTCCACGCAATTCAGGGCATTCCTGCTGCTCAACACTTGCGAAATAACTGTTCAAATCAAAAAACAACCACTTACAGCTGTTCATTTCTGGCGCATCTAGCATCACGGCCTCCAAATCAATGTTCGTTATATGTTCACATTAACACCAAATACAGAACATATCAAGAACATTGTTTGCCTAAGAATATTTTAATATTATATTTACCGCTATTGGCGAAGATAGAGAACGGTGTTAAAATTATACCGCAAATTCAAAATCTTCATGAGGGTGACCATGTCCGAAAACGCAGCCGAGAAAAAACAAACGCTCAACGAAAGCCAATTTTACATGTGGCGCACGTTATTCGCCCTCGTCCACGCCGATAACGTCGTGACCGATGAAGAACGTAAATTCATGGAGAAAGCCATGGACAACCTATCACTAACCGACTACCAGCGCTCTATCCTTATTTCAGACACTCTGGAATCTGCGGATATTGGTGAAATGTTCAAACGCATTACCGACCAACATGACCGCACAGAATTTTTCCGCCACGCCCGCGTTTTGGTTTGGTGCGATGGTGACTTTGACCAACAAGAACAAGAAATCATCGAAAAACTTAACCGCGCCCACGTCGCTGGCGTTGACTTTGATGCGATGATGAAAGAAGTTAGCCTCAGCTTTGATGAAGAAGAAAAAGAAAATGTCATTTCAGAGCATAAACAAATTAATGACGAAATTGACCAAGGCGGCAGCGATAGTTTAATGAGCGCCTTGAAAAAATTGTTTAAACCGCATTAATGCGCCGCATCTAACGCCATTTGCTAAAACACTATGAAAAAATTTATTGCTAAAGCTACTGAAAAACTCGGTCTACATAAAAAACAGGCCGAACCAAACGCGCCCGAAGCCCCTCAAAACGAGTTTCCTGATGATGGACGCATTCGTTTTAACGATGGGCTAATCAGCTTTAATGCGCCTGAAGGCTTTTTCTTCCTCTCACCTGAAGGGATAGCGCAAAAATATAGCGCGGCGGATCGTCCAGAAGTCGTTATCAGCAATGAAAATTCGACCGCAACCATCGCCTGCTCAATCCGTGCAGAGAACATCTCTAACGCGCCGATGACCGAGGTACGCCACGGCTTATCACGCGCCTTCGAACAAAGCGTGCCGCAAATTCGTTGGTACCGTAATACATTACTGAAAATTGATAACCGCGAATGGTTTTATGCTGAATTTTCATCCAACCAACCGGGGGCCTATATCTATAATATGGTGCTTATCGCCCCATATGGCCACCGCATGCTCGCCTTCAACTTTAACTGCATCATGGCAGACAAAGAAAAGATCAAGCCAATCTATTACGATTGCATCATGAGCATGAAGGTTGAGGAATAGGCTTATTCAACGCCTATTCTCGCCCACTTAATTTTTTCAGAATTTCAGTTGATGGGCCATCCGCCACAACACGGCCTTTATCAAGAAGGATCAAGCGATCAACCAATGGCAGAAGCGATGTTCTATGCGTAATCAGGATGAAAGTCTTATCCTTGATAAAGTCACGTAGCTTAGAGCGCACGCGCAATTCAAGGGCGTTATCCATACCATTGGTCGGCTCATCGAGAATAAGGATTTTAGGGTTTTTGAGGAAGGCACGCGCAATCGCAATCGATTGCTGCTGACCACCAGAAAGGTTTTTACCATTCTCGCCTACTTCTAGATCATAACCATAGCCTGTTTGCTCCACAAAAATATCCAAGCCTGAAATTTCCGCGGCTTCTTGGAATTCTTCATCGGTCACATCTTCATTGCCAAGCAAGATATTTTCTTTGATTGATCCCGTAAAGAAGAACGGCTTTTGCGGCACAATACCAATATGACTGCGAATTTCTGCTGGATAAATTGTATCCATCGCAAAACCATCGATATGAACTGAACCACCCTGCGCATGCAGGAAACTGGTGAGCAAGCCTGCAACGGTACTCTTACCCGCGCCCGTACGGCCGATAATCCCGACCTTCTCTCCCGGTTGAATATTGAAGTTAATACCCGTCAATGTTGGACGAAGCTGACCCGGATATTGGAACGCCACATCACGAAACTCAATACCGCCCTTAAATGGCCCCTTAGTCGCGTAATTGCGGCTTGGCTGGCCTTCATATGGCATTTGGAAAATATTATCAATCATCTTCAAAATGTCGCGTGATTGCTTCATACGTGAGATCATCGCAGATACGTTCATAATTGGCGCAACAGCGCGCCCTGCCAAAATCGAACAGGCAATCAGCTTACCAACCGTAAAACCTTCATTCGCGTGAATTTCATAGATACCGAAGAACACAACAACAATCGTCACGCCCTGCGCAATCATCACAGACAAGTTTTGCGAGATACTCATCAGCAAGTGGCTCTTACGTGAGGCAGCCGCCGAATGCGTGGTCGATGTATTCCACAGGAACAAACGTGTGCCCATCGCGTTATGCATTTTAATGGTTTCTAGACCATTGAGCGTCTCAACCATGACCGAACTTTTATTCTGCATGGATGTGAAGGCGTTGCGCGTCATACGGTTAATTGGCAATTGCACCAACATATTCACAGCCAAAATAATCCCCGCCGCACCCAAGGCAATCCCAGCAAGAGCAGGCGATAAGAGATAAATTACGAAGACAAAGAGCAAGAAAAACGGGAAGTCAACGATCGCAGGCGCAAGACGCGTCGCATAATAATCACGAATAGATTGCAGTTCACGGAATAAGTTCACGCGTTCCCCAACCGACAGACGCAAGTCAATCGACGGCAAATGCATTAGGCGTTCCATTAAATCAAAGTCAAACTGACATCCCACGCGTGAGGCAACATGTTCCAACAAATAACTGCGGACAATTTTGAAAAACATATCCAAAACCAATACAATGGCGATACCTGTCGTCAAAACAAATAGCGTATCCTCAGCCCCAGGGTTTGGCGCGACACGGTCATAAACATTCATCGTGAAGAGCGGCACAGCCAAAGCAAAAATATTGACAAAAATCGTTGCCACGATCACATCACGATAAGCTTGCCAATGCTGAAAAATTGGCTTCCAGAACCAATCGACTGGATGTTCAACCGATACGCCGCGCGCATCAAGCCCTTGCTTTAACTCCGCTGGCGCAAGAATAATCGCTTCTCGTGTATAGCGTTCCTCTATATCTGCGATTTTATCGGTAATAAAGCCTTCGCCCGGTCTAAAGATTTTGCCTTTATGAGTCTTTTGCGGCAGAACAACTAAAGCTTCACCATCATCCATGATAATGATACAGGCCGCTTCCTGCGTGAGCACCTGATTAAAGCTCATCTTTTGACGCCAGACGGCTTTCAAGTTCACACGCTGCGCAATATCCATCACCAAACCCGGTGTCATCGGAGCATTACCGCCTGGAATTTCAAGCAAAATCCCGTCCATATCGGTATGAATGCCGTAAACTGACATCACATATTGCATCGAGCGTTTTAAGGAATCCGAATTAAGCAAGCGTTCTTGGGTCGTCATCAGGGATGTTCCGTAATTGAATTTTTTTGAGAAACAATAAAAACTTAGTCTACCAAATCCTGTTAGTAGCCCTCTATCATAACATGAATATAAGTGAAGGCAAAACAGCTTATCCCAAGGCAGATAGATTAAATGCTATAAATCGTTAGAACATTAAGACTTGCTAAAGTATTTACTTATAGAATATGGTCATTATATGGGAAAAACGAAGGGTCCAATGGGACAAAATAATACATTATTTAACAGCGTCGCCAACTATAATGTGCACTTTCTTAACCCGAAAGCGTCACTTCAATATTTTGACGGCGAAAAGCGCCCGCAGCAAAATGCAACAAACTTCACGGATATGTTTGAAGACATCCGTGACACTGCGCCTAAATTCTTGACCCATCTCATTCAAATTAACAGTGCCGTCTTGGGCAAAGAAAAAACAAAGTCCATTTTGAAAGAGGCCGCCACCCATGAAGACAGCAGCCCTATACTCAAAGACATTATCGAAAAATGCGACCTTGATGCCCTTACGGATTATTACATCACGCTTTATAATGACAAATTAGAGCGCATTGAAAGCCTTTATAACGAAGCCGAAGATATTCTTGATTTATGGATCGAAGAACATAAAGACAGTCCAAAGCTCTATGACTTTCCGGCCTTTCAGGATTTCTTTTTAAAGCATCCACTGAATAAAACAGGCGCGCCGCTTGATAAAGACCATGGCGCAGATGAACGCTATGCTTTAGAAACACCATTATTCAGAATTTGCTTGAAGTCACCTTATAGCGCCCTCAGTAAATTATTTAGCGATTACAAATCACCCAACACACCTGACGCACCATTTAAAAAAGAGCTGCTAACCGATATTCAGCGCGCACGTATTGTCAGCCCCGATGCCAATGTTTATGGCTATATCCGTGAAGCATCCCATTTCAACAAAGATGGCCTACTCAACCAAAATAGTGCAGATAATATAGGCGCCACGCTTGAAGATAACCGCCTAGTCGCGCCAAAGAAAATGACGGGCCACCGTGTCTTCTTCCAAAAATTTAACCTACCGACGGACCGCTCAAACCGCGGCTCCATGGTGGAGTTACAAATCCTACCTAAGTCCATTATGGATGTAAATGACATCACCCATATATTGATGGATAAAGCGGATGACTTACTCAATGTCCCCCACCCATCACTAACATCACGTATTCACGCCAATTTCCTATATAATTTATGTAGCGTCCTACATCGTCGCTGCGCCGAAATTGGTGGGTTTAATAAATTGGTCGGCGCTGGCCTTGCACCCGTTGAAACCATTTTAAACATGATGCATAACGACCAACGTCCTGAAGTCACATCAGCCGTGCTTTCAACCGAAATTGCCGTTGAAAATATTCTGCTCGACATTCGTAACGGACGTGACATTAGCAACGATACCGAGACTCTATTAGAAACAGCCGAAGCCGCTGTAAAAAAATCGATCAACAACTGGCGCAGCTCAGAAGGCGGCATCTATAAATTGCTTGGCCAACTTGACGACCGCATTGAGTTAATCATCGGTGATAAAACTAAACATAGCGCCAAAGATCAGCGCGAAGCAGAAATTCTACAAGTTGCCAAACGCCTTATTTACGACCAAGTGAGCGATACAAATATTTTGCCGCCGCTTCATGTCACAAACAATACAAGCGCCAATACGGACAGCCTGAAAAACTTACTCGCCAGCACTGATCCCGCTGAACGAGAGGCGGCAGAGAAGCTCGTCCAAATCACGGAGACAACAACAATCAATGTGATTTTGGGCTACACACCAAACGCATCGCGCATCATTTCGCATGTCTTGGGTCTTGTAAACGCAGAATGCCTAAGAAACGCGCCAGATAAGCGCGCATTATCCGAAGCCCTTAATAAATATGCAGTGAACACCCATACAGCAGATGATACAGCACAAGAACATTACGAACATTTGCTAAACCGTAAACGTAATATTGAATATTACGCGAACCAGCTTTCAAACAGCACAGGTAATATCGACCATTATATTGGTATTCAGCGTGATATTTTCGGCAATATTAACACCGCCGTTGAATATAAAGGCGGCAATCTACGTCACATCGACACACAAAGATTGAAAAATATGTTCGCGCATAGTTACGAGCGGATTCAAGATCCTGTAAATATCGTTCCGGCGGAAGTGCGTAAAGAAATTGCCAAAAAAGTTGTACGTCATTCTTATAAAACCGAAGTCGACGCACCGCCGCCTGCTGCCCCTTAAAAACAGCTCTAGCCCAAGAAACAATTGCCCCGGACCGCCTTACGACAATCCGGGACGAGTTTGTGTGGGGAATGCTTAATAAATGTCTTGTACCTAAATTAACAAAAGTCTGTATCAATAGATAAGGAGACTAATCCCAAAACATATTATTAAACAAAGTAAGAGTTATCATTATAACAAGTTTATGTCAAACTATTTTTATGTAAAAATTGCATTTTATTTCAAAAACTAAACCTAAAGGCATAAAATAAGGCGGTTCAGCACACTGAACCGCCCTAAATAAAAAAAATTCAAAAACTTACAAAAGCTTACGATTTAGGCTTTTTTGTTGGCGTTGGCACATTTGAATCAGGGAAATATGCACCGCTTGTCTCATTCAATGCACGAATGATGCGCAAATTACGCTCAAGCTCTGTACGTGATGGATCCAATGTCTTTGCACGTTCTAGCAATGTAATCGATTCATCAATATAACCCTGTGTCGCCAAATTTAGCGCCAAGTTATTCATCACTGGAACAGGGCTACCCTCCCAGCTGTTCAGCGCTGTGCGGAAAGATTCTTCAGCTTCTTTATAACGCCCTAAACCATCAAGCGCGATGCCTAACGTATGCGCCGCGAAACTGTTATCTTCTTGCTTCTTCAATGCATCACGCGCAAAAATTTCTGCTTCATTATTTTCACCTTTAGCAACCTTAATTGCCGCAAACTCCGCAAAAACATCCGCGCCAGCGCCTATATCTTCTGCAAAAGGTGAAAGAATGGCCTCAGCCTGAGCTATGCGGCCTGTCTTACGCAGGATACGTGCATATTCAACTGCCGCCTTTTCACTCTTTGGGTTTTGTTTATAAACGCGCTCATAGACAGCAATTTTTTGCACATCATCGCCCGCAATATCAGCACGCTTTGCCGCACGCTCTATCGCCATGTCTAACTGCGCATCCTGCGCGCTATGCCCACCTGCGCAGCCTGCCAAAACAGCTGAACTAACACCGATTACAATTAATGACTTAATTTTCATCATAACTTCCTTATGTCTTAAAATACCTAAAGGCGAAATTAGAGTTTACTGATACTGGTTTTCAGATGAATCTGATAAGTCTTCAGGTTTATCACCATCCGAAGATTCACTATCTTTATCATCTTCACTACGAATTTTCTCATTCGTATTGATACGCTCATTGTTCGAATAATCATAAACGGTATGACACATATCAGGACAATAATAAATAGATTGGAACGAACATAATTCATCATCTTCGCCACAAGCTTGCTTAACACGAATATAATTACGCTTTTTCGCGGCAACAATCACACGTTTCTCAATAATAGTATTGCCATCAGAATCAATCGCGCGGAAGAATGTCGCACCTGGCTGAACAGGCATCAATATCAAAGTACGGCGAGAATCTGGTAAAATATTCAAATATAAATCATTACCAATCAAAATATTGCTGACATCCTTATCAAGTTTCAAAACCATCGGACGGTCTGTAACCATTTCAATGACATCGTCATCAGCAGAGGTTTCGATCACACCCATACCAGATGACACATCATCCGTGATCGCGATCATTTTTTCGCCTGCATGAGCAGGCTGCGCCGCAGAAACAACGAACATAACGAATCCAAAAGCTATTAAACAAACGCCCCGAAGCATATTAAAAATCATGACAATCTCAACTTTATTTGAAAGAAGTAAATAGAACACACTTTAACAGTCTATCGCATTTCTAGAACAAATGCATCCCGTTTTTTAACGCGCAATAATCAACACAAACTAAAGCATAGGTTCATAAAATACTCCGCACAAATATTGATAAAATTGCTTTATTAACTTTTATCGCCAGTATTTTATGATACAATGTTAGGTGGTTTGATTTGTTTTAAACAGAGTGAGCCACCTCGCTTAAGATTTCAATTTGTATGTTTCACACATACATACACAGGCCTAACAAGGTTCCAACACGGGTTTATGCGTAATACATTAAGACATAAAGATCGGCGTTTTAAAGGCAAAGGCCTATCACCGCTTCTTACAGCAACAGCTATCGCTGTCATTATGACGGCGGGCGTAAATGCTTATGCGCAAAATGATGTTAAGCCGCCAGAGATACATAACCCTAAATCTGCATGGGTCGTAACGGACAAGGCGACAGATACAACACCTTACTGCCTGATGTCACGCGGCTATAATCCTGAAATTTCAATCCAGATTAATTCAGATGCAGCGGGACGCACAACACTTAGCGTTAAAAACCATCCTGAAGGTCTAGCACGTATTACTAATGTCAGTGTCGATGGCCACGTCCTATCGAATGTTGCCCCGTCACAAAATTTGGTCACGGCCGAATTTACAAATACAAATGAAGAGCTAGAGCATTTCTATACAGCAGAATCTGTTATTTTATCGGATGAGACAGGCCGTGCGTTTAGCTTCCCTATTCAATCCACTACAGTTGCACAAGCAAAGATGGCCTTGTGTGTCAGCGTGATTGATAAGCTTAAAAATATAGACACGATGCCGATCGTATCGGAAGTTGCGCCGCCAAGTGATGATCTGCCAATGACAGTTCAAGACATGGTGATGGAAACAGCTGACAGCAATGCGATTATGTCAGAAGAACTTTCTGCGCCAACACCATCAGATGATATGGATGATGTCGCCGCTTTGATCGACCGCGTTTCAAACGATACAGAAGCCCCTAAAATAAGCGCTGAAGATGTGATCGAACAAATCGATGCCCCCCTTCCATTAGCGCCAAGTGAAGTGGCAATGACGGGCGATAGTACTGAGGTGATTGATGATATCAGTACAGATCTAACGACAGAAATGCCCGTAAACACAGCAGCAGAAGCCATTGATATTGTCGCACCAGACGCCGCAATGCCAGAATTGGAATTGGCCGCGCCACAAGATAATGCAGATGAATTTGTAAATATGGCCCAAGCCATGGAACAAGACGCGTTAAGCCAAACGCCACAACTGGCTGCAGCCCCGATACAAGAAGCGATCACATCAAATGAAGAAGCCTATTTAGATGTTGAAAGCCTGATTGATGAGTCATTGCCTGCCCTTAATGATGCCCCGCAGACAGCGGAAATGGTCGCAGAGCAAGCGCCCATCATCGAAATGGCGGATGAAGAGCTCCAGCCTGAATCAATTATTGAAGATTTCGCAGCAGAAGAACAAACAACCGCGATCGAAGAGCACACAGCTGACATTATGAATGACAGCGATATTTTAAATGCGCTTGAAGACAGCCTTGGCGCGACACCGTCTAACGCACAGAATGTGACTGCTGCGCCTGCAGATGATTACCCGAGTGACATCCCCCTTGATGACCTTGCAACACTCGCTTCTCCTGCCGCGAGCGCAGCCCTCGCCGCACCAGCTGATACAACTGACGTTGCTGCGGATATTGATAGCTTAATTGATGAAAACATCACTGAAACGGCATTAACACCCGAAGCAGTTACAGAGAGCGCTGAAGCGGCCGCCGCACCAATAGAAACAACAGACACGGTGAGTATTGATGACGTTCAAAGCATTCTTGATGAAGTTATGACGGACGCGCCTGCAGAAACGCCAGAAGCTTCTGCAGAAACCGCAAACGCCCTACCTTCGGCTGATGCGCTATTTGGTGATGACCTAAGCCTTGATATCGAAGACGATACATCTGTTTCTGCTAACGAAGATGAAAACATCGTTGACGAACTTGCTGATGAAGACTTTAGCGACGAAGAGCTTATCGCCCTACTCGATGATCCAGACGCTTTGGCTGAAGATTTCACTGAAATTATGGTTCAAGAAGAATTTAAACAAGTGAAACCAATGGAAGGCATCCGCGATATGCTTGGCCTTGGTACACCAGAAGACATCGAATACCGCAAAGTGCCATGGTTGATGGAAGAAGACATCGACGCACAGTGGAAAGAAAAAGTTAAAATGCTTGAGCGCGAAAAAGAGATGCTTCGCCTCAAACTCGCGGATACAAAAGCTAACCCATTGGCCGATTTGATTGCGACAAAACGTAACAAACGTACGCAAGAAGAATTAATCGAGAAAATCCGCGCGCTTGAACTTGAAAACGAGAAATTGAAAAAAGGCCTCGTCCTCAGCAAGACACCTGAAGAATTCCTTGGCGAAGATTTGAAAATCAGCGATCCAAAATCTGGCATGCGTATGGGCGCCGCCGCGACAAGCAAGATTGATTTGATTGATGACGAAGTAGAAAGTGATTTATCATCACTAGAAACACGTATGGATTCATTCCTTAACGGCGTTGGTGAAGATTATGCCCTCGCCAACCCTGAGAAAGTTTCACCACTTAGCGCATCATCATTAACACAAGACATCATCAACATCCTCAAAGAAGGCTATGTTGTTGACCCGGATGCCCTAAAAATCCGCGCATATCGCCACAAAGCAACAGGCACAGCCGTCACTGCATGGGAAGCTGGCGACCTAGACGGACGCGCAGAACGCACAGTATTACCACCAAATTCAAGCTTTAACGACTATGTTGAACGTTTCTTGAAAGCGGCGCAGCTACGTTGTAACGGCAATTTCACAGCCGTACCTGACGAAAGCACACGTAATTTAAAAACATTGGATATCCATTGTAATGACGGCGGCTTAGGCCAACGTTCATCTGTGATTTTTGTGCGTCATGGCTCAATCATCACCGCCATTGCGACAACAACGAATTTACCAAAAGGCGATGCCGACTTCTTACGTGACATTCGTAAGCGCATCATCGAAGGCATTCGCGTAATGGATAAAAAGCGAACATAAAGGATCATAAAATGACCGTTTTTGATATGCATAAATCCGGCTCATGGAATTACCGCCCCGTGTTCTTTTTATGTATGGTATCGTTCTTACTCTTTATCTTCTGGGCAACGCAGTCTGAAATTGATCAATTTGTTCGCGGTCAAGGACGTGTCATCACCCCCGGAAAAAACAAAAATATTCAACACCTTGAAGGTGGTATCCTTGCTGATATTCTTGTAAAAGAAGGTCAAATCGTTAAAAAAGGCGACGTCTTATTCGTTTTATCAAACCAATCAGCTGAATCTGATTTACAAGAAACACGCATTCAAGTGCAATCGACACAATTACGCCTCGCCCGCCTTGAAGCTGAATTGGAACAAAAAGATACCGTCAATTTCCCTGAAGAACTTGCAGAGAAATTCCCAAGTCTTGTTATCAACGAGCTAGCGCTGTTCAAATCACGCCTAAGTCGCCGTAACGAACAAATCCAAGCGCTAGAAGAACAAGCCAACCAAAAGCGTTTGAAATTGGTTGAATTAAAAACTCAATATGAAGACTTAGACAAAGAATTAAGCATCGCGCAGGAACAATTCCGTATTAATCAGAAATTGCTCCAAAGTGGCGCGGTCTCTGAAACACGTTATCTTGATTCAAAAAGTAAAGTTTCAAACTTTAACACCCGCCTATCATCTGTCCGTAAAAAAATTCCAATTAGCGAAGCGGAACTTGCGGAAACCGAAGCGAATATCCAAGAGACATTCCGTAAGCATGAAACGGAGGTTTTGGACGAAATCAGCGAAGTGAAAGTGCAAATCCAACAATTGGAAGAGCGCATTAAATCACAGCTTGATAAAGTACAACGCACCGCTATTCTCGCCCCTGATGATGGTGAAATTGTAACGATTTACTATAACACCATCGGCGGCACGATCCGCAGCGGTGACGTGATTGCTGAGCTTGCGCCATCTAACAAAGAATTGATCGTTGAAGCGCGCATCTCAACCGCTGACCGCGGTAAATTATGGGAGGGCCTGCCCGCCAACATCAAAATCACCGCTTATGATTATTCTGTATATGGCAGCTTAGAAGGCCGCGTTGAAGCAATTTCTGCTGATAGTATTATGGATGAACAAGGCCGCAGCTATTACCGCGTGCGCATCAGCCTAAAACAACAGCAAATTAGCGAAGGTATGCCCGTGCGTGCCGGTATGCAGACCGAAGTAAATATTCTAACCGGCAAGAAAAAAGTTCTCGATATCATCCTGAACCCACTAAAACGTAGCTTAGACAACGCCCTTGGCGCGACCTAAATCTGCGGCAGTATATAACGTTTTAAAACCCCTACATATTGCCGTTCAGTCATAGGCATTGGCGTATATTTATCTTCACCAAGAACGGCATTAACTTTAGCACGCCCATTATCCGCTTCTCGCTGTGGGAATTCAGTGCCGAGCACGAAATGCTGCGTATCACATTCAAGGACTTCGTCAGGCAAATCACACAGGAAGATATTCAAAAAAGACGTATTCTTTGCCATACGCAGTGCGGATAAGCTTTCCTCTGCATATGTGTTCGCGCCGCCTGCAACATGATAAACACCGCAAAATTGTAACGCTATACGGCTACCATGCTCTATAGACACATCCGCAAGCATATCCGTCATAACCCGATTGCGAATATAGATACCTTCACGCCCTGTCGTATCCGTAAATGGCTTAACGATGCCCCCATGCTTACGCATAATGCTGCGCGTTAATTTATCACCGATATCAATTTCATCAAAAACTGTGCAGGCTGCATCATTAAACACTGGACGAATGATCTTGTCCTGCGCCTGCGCCGCGAGGTAATCAAAGAATAATTTACGCCCATTCGATGCACCACCACCATCGAAATGATCACGTGCATGGGCACAGGCATCATAGGCATATTTAAGGCTGCCTTTAACATGCTTAAATTCATCACAATCCGTCTCGAAGTAATTATGATCAAGCTCAACACCACAGGTGATCTTCGTCCCCGGCCCTGCTTTTAGGCGTTCCAATAATAAAATATGGAAGATATATTCTGCAGGGCTAAAATGACTTTCACCAACATGAACAAATAATGTGTCATTGGCTTTGCCTTGCTCGTCCATATCCTGACGGCACGCAAGCACCTCGGCCGCAGCTTTATCCGCAGCCGTTTTGATTAATTGATAATCATGTTCGATTAACGCACGATTTTTTTTATTTTTATCTGCGCGCATTGCGCAAGTCCTCTCACTGTCATGAAAGAACTAAACTAGTACAGAATATTAATTTATGTCAAATGGATTTTACCAGTCCACTTTACTGCCAGGAAGCGCAACTTCCAAACCATCCATTTCATCATCAACGATGATTTGGCAGCAAAGGCGTGATGTACGTTTAAGGTCGAAAGCAAGGTCGAGCATATCTTCCTCTTCCTCACTTATGCCATCTTCAGGCAATAAACGTTCATGCGCATCTGGATGCACATAAAGGTGACAAGTTGCGCAAGAAAGTGAGCCACCACATGCGCCTTCAATTTGGTCAATGCCATTTTGTACTGCGACTTCCATCAACGACAAACCTAGTGGCGCACCAACATCCTGACGATTTCCATCTGGGTGAATAAAAGTAACGATCGGCATAGAACTTCCTCTTTTTATAATAAAATACATTAGTCGTTTAAGTTTACTTTAGAACAAGTCATATGGAACGAAGCCTATAAACATAGGTGAGTGACATGTGACGCCGTCATAAAGTGAAATCAAACGACTAAGAGGTTAGCTTTTGCCAGAATTTAACGAAGGCGTCAACATCAGCTTGTGATGTCTTCCACCCCATCGACAGGCGCATAACAGGCATTGGTTCCCCCAAATTCGGGCGGAGTGCGGCAACCGTGCGGCTTGTTTTTACTGTACCGCTTGAACACGCTGCGCCAGAACTTGCACATATACCCGCTAAGTCAGCCTTCATCATCAATGTATCGGCCTTTAAATCATGGATCATAAATAACGACGTATTCGGCACGCGCGGTGCATCTTGCGCCAATATATCTACGCGCGGCGTACCATCTGGACGCTTAGTCTCCATCAACATCGTTTCAATTTGGTCACGCCATGGACGAATATGGCTGTCATAATGGCCAATATCCTGCGCGGCAAGTTCTGAGGCAAGCCCCATACCCACAATTCCCGCGACATTCATAGTGCCCGCGCGCTGATGGCCTTCTTGTGATCCACCCAAAATCATTTTTGGCGGTGGCTTGCCTTTGGCAAAAGCAAGAATCCCAATGCCTTGCGGCCCGCCATATTTATGGGCGGATAACGTCATGTAATCTGCGCCAATCGCGCCCATATCAAGCGGAATTTTACCCGCGGCTTGCACCGCATCGGTATGAAATAAAGCTTCATATTTTTTACACAGCGCACCAACTTCGGCCACAGGCTGAATAATGCCTGCTTCGTTATTCACATACATAACTGAAACCAATACTGGCCGCGGTGTCGCCGCCAGCAAGGCCTCTAAAGCATCAAGTTGAATAACGCCGTTTTCATCGACAGGAATGAAGTGAATTTGTTCGCCCGCAGGCTTAATGACCGCAGGATGTTCAATTTCGGAAACAATTACATTATAGCCCTGCGCCACAAAACCGTGGATCAGCGTATTGTTGCCTTCACTCGCACCAGAGTTAAAAATAATCTGGTTTGGTTCAACATTAACGAATGCGCCCATTTGTTCACGTGCCTTTTCAACAATGCCGCGTGCGCGCTGTCCTGACTTATGAATGGCCGATGCATTGCCGACAATACGCATTTCTGCCGCCATTAAATCGACCACTTCATCACGAATTGGCGCTGTTGCATTATAGTCAAAGTAGTGAATCGTCATGGTTTTCAACCTGTTATATCTATACTCAGTCTAAATATCGCATATTTTTAACATATTATGAAAAACATGTAAATATCGATTTGTTGTTATATTTCAGTCACTTATCATTTTTAATTGGACATAGTAATTTTTATACGCTATCAACGATACCCGAATGTAAAATAATAACAATATATACTACATTTTGGGTGTGTTTTAAGCGGTTTACCGCAAAATATAAAGATATTAAACACGAAAACCATACAGATTGGAATAAGATGCCTGAAATTATCATCAACGGCCCAGAAGGTCGTCTGGAAGCACGTTATACACATTCTAAAATTAAAGACGCACCATTAGCGTTGGTATTACATCCTGACCCCGAGCGCGGCGGCACGATGAACAATAAAGTTTCTTTCATGATGCATCAGGCTTTCGTAGCCCGTGGTTTTTCTACATTACGTTTTAACTTCCGCGGCGTCGGTAAATCTCAAGGTATTTTCGACAAAGGCGAAGGCGAATTAAGCGATGCAGCGACAGTCCTTGACTGGATGCAAGACATCAACCCAAATGCGCCTTACACATGGGTTGGCGGTTATTCTTTCGGTGCGTGGATTGGTATGCAACTTCTGATGCGTCGCCCTGAAATCAAAGGCTTCGTTGCGGTTACACCACCAGCAAATGAAGAAGATTTCTCTTTCTTGGCACCATGCCCACAATCAGGCCTAATCATCAATGGTACAGCTGATGAGCGCGTCCCTGCAGAAACAGTCGTTGATTTAGTTGGCCGCCTGAACGAACAAAAGGGCATTGCCATTGATCACCGCCAAATCGAAGGGGCAAACCACTTCTTCACAAATAAAGTGGATGAACTTATCGCGCATATGCATGACCACATGAATGCACGCGGTGCGGGCATGATCGGTAACATCCCTGTGCCACAAATCGCACAGAAAAAAGCCGCGAATTAATCACGGCTTTATAAAACAAGATTTTAAAAACGCGCTAGAAATTAGCGCGTTTTTTCTTTTATAGGGCTTTGGCTTTTTCAAGCACGTCTTCGACATGACCATTAACCTTAACCTTACGCCAGATATGAGCGATCTTTCCTTCTGCATCGACCAAGAATGTCGCGCGCTCAATCCCCATATATTTACGGCCATAGAGCGACTTCTCCACCCAGACGCCGTAGGATTCGCAAAGCGTGCCCTCTTCATCCGACACTAAAGTCAAATCCAAGCTATGCTTACAAATAAACTTATTATGCTTCGCTTGTGTATCTTTTGACACGCCAATAATCTTTACGCCAAGCGCGTCAAATTCAGCCTTATGCGCGGTGAAACCAATCGCTTCCTTTGTGCAGCCCGGCGTATCATCCTTCGGGTAAAAATAAATCACATAAGGCTGCGCCAAACTTGCGCTGTCTAATGACGTATCAATCTCACCTTCACTTGGTAAATTAAAATGTGGGGCAGTATCACCAATATTTATCGTCGTCATTTATAACTCCTTATCGTTTTAATTTAATAAGCTGTGCGTTCACGGCAAAAAAGTCAAGCACGGCGCTAGAAAAAATAAATCCGTACCAGTATAGTCAAGAATATTTCAGGCAGTAAAAATAATGAATGACGTAACTAAACCAGAAAATAAGACATTGAATCTGTGCAAATCTGTTGCACAAAAATGTGCCTCTAAAAAAGGCGCGATTATTCTTGCCGAAATATTTGCTGTTATTCTTGTGTTCTTGCTGCTGTTTGTTGGCTTACTGCTGTGGAAATTACGCACGACTCCTATTGATGTCAGCTTTATCAAGCCAGCCATCCTAAAAACCGTTAATAGTGATGACGCCCCCTATCAAGTCGACTTCACCCATATTGTGATTGCATGGCCTAAATTAGAAGGCAGCCTGAAATTACGCGCCCTTGATATGCGTTTATTGGCAGGCACACAGGACGTTTTCTCAATTGAGAAAGCCGATCTATTCCTTGATATGCGCGCCTTACTTTTCGGCACAGTTGCCATTAAAGAAGTCGTTTTATATGGCCCACGCGCACATATTTTGCGTATGGCCGATAATTCCATCAGCATTGATATCGCCAGTGCCGATGAGCCGATCGCCCCTGCACCAGACGAAAAAAGTACAGAAGACATAAACTTCACGGAAGATCTGATCGAATTACTCCTCATGAGTGAAGAAGATGCTAAGAAAACCGCCCATAAACATGGCTATCTCGACCGCTTAGAAGTCCGCGAAGCACAGGTAATTGTCAGTGACCAAGTCTCCAATATGACATGGTTTTTACCGCAAATTGATTTTGCCCTAAACCGATGGGATCGCGGCCTAAGCACACAAGCGACAGTCAACTTATCACCGTTTAGCCCTAATGCAGAAAACAAGGTCATGGCGGAAGTGACCTATGAACGTAATGCGGACAAATTAGAATCCAAAATTAGCCTAGAAAATTTCGACGCGGCTATTCTATCCCGCTATGTTCCAGAGCTTCGTCCATTCCGCCGCCATCAGGCTCGTATTAATGGTCGCTTCGTTGCGACGCTGGATAAAAGCTTTAACCTTGATAACGCGATTATTGATTTAAATATCCCTGAAATTGCCATCGATCTACCACAAGAATTCGACAGCGCCAAAATCATTAAGGACACGGTTCTCTCAGGATTCTATGATAATTTAGAGAAAACCTTCCAACTTGATTTGCGCAGTACCCATATTGATGATGTAACGTTAGATGGAAAAATCGGCGGTAGTTTTGACGGCGCGCATTATCAGGCCGAAGCTGAAATCAACAGCGATAAAATCAATCTCGATTTCTTCAAAAACAATTGGCCAACGAGCTTAGAACATGAAGGCGCCGCGACCTGGATGACAGACCGCCTAAGCCAAGGTTATTTTGGCGATATTAAAGGTCATGTGGCGTTAGATTACAACTTTGACACCGAAGTTCTAAATATCAATACCCCGCGTCTTGATTTTAATTTCGCGGACGTGCATATCAATTACCGTGAACCGATGCTGCCTATCGAACAGGCCAAAGGTCATGGCTTCGTTGATGATAACGGCATCGAAATTAAGGTTGAGAGCGGTAAAATTAGTGATCTTAATGTCAGCAATGGCGATGTAAAACTCACCAATATTTATGAAACAGGTAAAGGCATCGCAGATATTAAAGTCAAAATGAATGGCCCATTACCAACCGTATTTAACTATATCACCAAAGAACCTATTGCCCTTGGCGACCGTTTTGATTTCAAACCTGAAGAAACAAAAGGCACAGCCTCACTCGACATCGCGCTAAACTTCCCAACAATTAAAGACCTACTCGCCACACAAGTCCAAGTCGATTTATCGGCTGATCTTGATAAAGTCTATATCCCTAAAGCCGTTAAAAATTACGCGCTGACAGACGGCCCATTTAATTTGAAATATGATAGCGAGAAAATTATTCTAACGGGCAATGGCAAACTGCTTGATCGTCCCGTAAAGCTCGACTGGACGCGTTATATCGATAGCGATGCCACTAAGGACTTCTCCGTCATTAACGCGAGTTTCAAGGGCGATAAGAAACTTCGTGACGCCTTTAACATTGATTTAGATGATTACATTAAGGGCACACCGTCTGTTAAGCTCACCTATAAAGAGCGTAAGAATGATGCTGCCGAAATTGATGTCAGCCTCGACCTCACCGATAGTGCTTTTTTCATTAATCCGTTTGATTACCTGAAAGCTGAGAAGCAAGCCGGTAACGCATCTGCGCAGGTCATCCTTAAAAAAGGTGAAGTGCAAGAAATCAAAAAGCTTTCTGTTAACACGCCTGATGTCGCCATTAAAAACGCCAGCCTAAAATTTGGCCAAGTGGGTAAAGACTGGGATGTGAAAAGCGCAAGCTTTAAGAATGTCCAAATCCAAAAGAATAAATTTGATTTAGAGATATCGCGCCCCAACACAAAAACAATGCGCTTTGAAGTTGATGGTAGCTATCTTGACCTATTGCCATTCCTTTCTGTTGGCGATGATGTCCAAGCCACAGATGACAAAACGCCGAAACCAAAAACGGTTAAAACAGGCCCTGATTTAGAAATCTACGCAAAAACCAAGCGTCTGAACACAAGCAAGAAAGACGGCCGCTTAGATGATGCGCAGGCCTATATCCGCATTAGCGCCAATGACATTATTGAGCAGCTTGAATTAGATGCTAAAGCTGAAAGCAAACCAGTATATCTTCGCTACAAGCCCACACCAAATACAGGCAAACTCGAATTCCGCTTAGAAGCGGATGATGCGGGCGCCTTCCTCCGTGCTTTTAACCTCTATGAAAATGTCAAAGGCGGCAAGATCATCGTTTATGGCGAGCCAACGGCGCATGGCCACCCTAATAACATTAAGGGTAAAGCGGTTATTGAAGACTTCATGGTCGTCAATGCACCGACCCTTGCGCGCCTACTAAATGCCATGACCTTAACAGGCGTTGAAGAATTATTGACGCAAGACGGCATTACATTCGACCGCCTCGAAAGTAACCTCAATTGGAAAATTTCGGATAACGGCATTAAGTTTGAATTCCGTAAAGGCCGTACATCTGGTGGCGCATTAGGCCTAACATTTGAAGGCAATATCCACCAAGGTCAACGCAATGAAATTGATATTAATGGTACGATTGTGCCAATGTCCTTCATATCAAAATTCATTAGCAAAATCCCATTGCTCGGCAGCATCCTAACGGGCGGTGAAAACCAAGGCATCTTCGCCGCAACATATAGCATTAAAGGCACATCAGAAGACACAAAAGTGTCCATCAACCCATTGGCTGTTCTTGCACCAGGCATCCTCCGCCGCATCTTGTTTGAAGAAAGCCCTGATGATAGTGATGAATAAGATATAAGCTGAATATATAGATACAAAAAAGGCGCTTCACAGAGCGCCCTTTTTTTTATTCTTAACCAATCCAACTGCGGATCGCTTTAATGCCCATCGCATAGGCAATTGGCGTCCGCACCATGAAATATTCAAGCTCACCAAAGCGTTTATTCTTAATCAAGCCTTCTAGCTCTTTCATCATTTCGCTTAGGGCACGTAAACCAAAGTTACCAGACATACCCTTCATTTCATGGGCGCGCTGACCTAATTCAACCCAGTCTTTCTTCTGATAGGCTGTAGATAGACCAGAAAGAATTTCTTGCCCTTTCTCATCAAAGCCATCAACAAGAGCGATAAGCTCGCCACGATCCATCGATAATTTAAGCGCCTCAAGTAGTGAAGCCTCAAATACTTCACCGCGCGCTTCAATATCATCCTTAAACGCTTCATTGATTGTCAATTCAGGCTGCGCGGCGCTATTCTGTGCCACAAGGTCATCAACAGATGTATCTTCGTCATCAACATTCTGCATGAATTGCTGAAGCGGTGACATACCACTATCTGTTGCGACAACACCCGACATCGCGCTTGCGCCGTCAACATCATCACTATAGCTAGACTTCTCCATTTGCGATGGCAATACAGGCAAATCTTCATCTGCATCAATGGTCACTGGCTTGGCCACGGATACTTCTGGCGCCGCTGTGATTGTCGCGGCTGGCGCAGGCATTACAGGCTGTGCAGCAACAACTGGTTCATTTGACGCGCCAATATCAACAATTGGTGTTTCATTCGCATCGATTTTCTGGCCGCTTAGCATAGACTGACGAATTTCTTTATATTTCTTCGTCGTCAACTCATTACCAAACTCACTCTTTTCAAGCTTCGCCACCATAGCAGACAATGTATTTGGATTTACTGGTTTCAGAATGAAATCATCCATACCTGCATTATAACATTCATGCACAGCATCCATGCCTGAATTACCTGTTAAAGCAACAATTGGCATTGCGGATTTTTCAACATGCTGCATTTCACGGATTTTGCGCGTAGTTTCCAAGCCGCTCATGCCGCGCATATTGACATCCATTAACACCATGTCAAAACGCTCACTGACGAGGCGCTCAATCGCTTCCTCACCGCTTTCCACTTTAACGCAGCTATGACCAAGTTTATCAAGGAAGCCGTTTAAAACTTTAAGGTTGATGCTGTTATCATCAACCGCAAGCATACGATAAGATTTACCGCTTAGATTTTGCGCTTTCGATCCTGCTTCTTCACTCAACGCTTCAGCCGCATCACCTTCTTGCATATCCAATGTAAAGAAGAAGGTCGAACCTTCGCCCTCTTTACTATTCACGCTGATCTCGCCGCCCATTGCATTAATCAATTTCTGACAGATCGATAGCCCCAAACCTGTACCGCCATATTTACGTGTGGTTTCAGCCTTCGCTTGTGTGAATGGCGTGAACAAGTTTTTCTGCGCATCATGCGATAAGCCAATACCAGAATCCTGTACACCAAAATAAACAGAGTGAATTGGGCGGTTACCAGAAAGGCCACTTGCCCCTGGTACTTTCTTATTCTCATCAACCGTGCCCAAATCAATACGCTTCACGATGATTTTAACATCACCATATTCAGTAAACTTAATCGCGTTGCTTAGAAGGTTTAGGACGACTTGGCGCAGACGTGTTGGGTCGCCGACAATAAATTCAGGTACATCTGATTCAATCGACAGCACTAAGCCAATGCGCTTGGCTTCGGCATGGCCACTCATCAAACGCTCAATACCTTGCATCAAACGACGGACATCGAAAGAAATAAACTCAAGTTCAAGCTTACCGCTTTCGATTTTCTCATAATCCAAAATATCATTGAGCAAAGCGAGCATTGCTTCACCAGAATCTTGAATAGTTTGCGCATAATCTTTTTGGGTTTCACTTAATGATGTCCCTAAAAGCAGCTTCACCATCCCTAATACACCTGTAATCGGCGTACGAATTTCATGGCTAATCACAGCCAAAAAGGCTGACTTTGCTTTGTTGGCTTCATCGGCCAAATCTTTAGCCAGACGCATTTCTTCGGTTTTTTCAGCTTCGCGCGCGCGCGCTTCATCGAGCAATTCGCGCTCACGATCCAAAACGCGCAGCAAACGTTCACGGTCGGCCATATCTTTGGAATTTTTATAATTTGCTCCGCCTTGGAACACATTTTTACCAATACCAGAAAGTGGCGCCGCCGTTTTTTTATCGGTTGGGCGACGGATCGGCATAGATAAAATCAACAAGACAGAAATGGCAAGCTGCGCATAAACATAAGCATGATTAATGAAATAAGCCTGGCGATCAAACGCAAACTCGATCGACAAGCTACCCGCTAAAATCGCGATGCTATATAAGCTACCTGCTAACATCGTTAGATATTTCACCAATACTTTTGAATTCAAATTCGCCGCAAATAGAATAAAGTTGGCGAGCATGATCGCTATGACCGCAGCTAAAAACACTAAATATGCATATTCATCTGGTACTGCGAATACAGCAAACCCCGTAAGCACCAAGGTTAAAATCGGTACCCCCTTGGACATTTGTTGCATGAAATTTGAACTGATCACTTTGTCATAGAAATAATTATAAAAAACAAAGAACAGTGAAATTTGTGCCAAAATAAAACTAAAGAACAAAGTCTGCTCATAGACTGGCTTACCAGCATACAATACCGTATTCTCGACCAGATAATGGATTAAACCAAAAAACAAAAACAGCAAACCAGCTAATTGATGCGGCTTGCGGTAAATTAAAGTAAAGGTCACCATCATAAACAATAGTGAAATATAAAGATAAACCGTCATGTTATGACGATTAAGCAAATCTATGCCGCGCCCAAAATATTCGCCCTTTTTATACATGCGCGGCGCAATGATAAATGGCTTCTTCGCCGCTGGCTCAATATACAGCATGATATGTGAGGTTTTGCCCCGCGGCAAATCAAGCATCAAAGCGCTTTCAATCAAATTATCGCTTTTTTCAAGATCAGCATTTTCATTACCAAAAACTTTTAAAATCAATTCGCGCGCCGACACATCATAAGCCATGATTTTCTTCACAAAGCCTGAGCGCCCATTAAATGTATCACCAAAATCCAAAATCCAATTATCGGTTTCAGACTGGTTATTAATACGCAGCATCAACCAGTAAGACGAAGACGGTGATGTTAGGCGCAAAGCTTTATTATGATCCATAAATGCTGATGGGTTAGCATTCATTTCTTTCCATGCGGACGCAAGATTATATTTTTTGAACTTATCTTCAAAAACAAAAACCTTGCCGCTTAAGTCAACATTCATTAATTCAGAATTTAATGCGATAACGCCTAATCCATCATTACTTGCCGCGCGGCTTGTAATGCTGCCACAAAATGCCACAACAAGCAGAACCAAGCTGAACAAGGCAGCCCGAAGATATATGTTGTGATTTGAAAATGTGCAGATGCGGAATTTAAAGGTCATTAATACACTCATTAAATAAATTTGCGGCGGCCTTGCGCCGCCGTATTATGTTACCACTTAATCAAAAAAGCAGCCATTAGGACAAGAACAACCACAACAAAAATCGTGCTCACTTTCGCAAATTTAACAAAAGCACCCCATGTTTGTTCTGCATGTTCAATCGTCTCACGATCAACAGTAACTTTCTTTGTACTCGCCATAATAAGTTTACCTTTCATTCCTTATATATATTTTTAGGTGTTGTTCATTTTATAGGCTTTGGCTCAAATGTCTTTAACAATCTTAAAAACATCGAAATATTTTAACACTATAAAATCATTAAATAAACGCCGAATAACACAAATAAGCGCGGCAAAAATTTATTCGCCCATAAAGATATAGAAAACCTTGCCAAAGCCCCCACGCACTCATATGCTTATCGCATGGTATTTTAAAAGGCTACTGACCGAAGGAAAACACTTATAATGACCCGCTTAATCCGCCAGTTTTTCTGCATTTTAGCACTGACAATTGCGATGATTCCCAATGCCATGGCGAGCAATGTTTTTGTTATCCAAAACATCGAAACAGAAGCCACAGCCAAAAGCGCTGTTGCCGCACGCGAAATTGCCTTTCATAAAGCCTTAGATCAATCTTTCCGTCTTTTGGCTCGCCGCATTATCAGCAAAGAAGAATTTGACGCCTTGGCCATGCCAGACATCGATACCATTTCAAATATGGTGATGGATTTTGAAATCACGAAAGAAAAATCATCAACGACAAGCTACCGCGCGACCTATACTGTGCGCTACAACAAAAAAGATGTCCAAAATTTCCTCGGCCAGCAAAATGTTAATTATGCTGATCTAGAAGAACAAAATCTGCTTATCCTGCCCTTCCTACAAAACAATAATACGACCACATTATGGGATGAACGCAATGTCTTCCTGACAGCATGGCAGCAGGAAAGCAATAGCCGTAATGCCGTGACCAAAATCATCGCACCAATTAAAGATTTGCAAGATATGATCGACATCAAAGATCAAGACGCACTCAGCTACAAGCCAGATAACATGGCGCGTTTAGTTTCTCGCTATAATGCAAAAGAAGCCGTTATCGTGATTGCATCCCCACAGCAAGGCATTGATAACCTTTACGAAGCGCCCGTGAATTTTTACATCTATAAAACGGATAATGGCCGCCCTGAATATATAGACACAGTAACCGTCACCCCATCGAGCAATAGCGACCTTGTAAAAACATCCGTAAAACGCATCAAACAATTCCTGCAAGAAGAATGGAAACGTGAAAACACCGTAAAATCAGGCCAAGGCACTGGCATGACTAATGCCATTATACGATACCCAAATATCGACCAATGGATTAGCATTAAAGAAACACTTGAGCGTCATGCCTCTGTTGAAAAAATCGTTATTAAGTCTCTTCGCACAAATGAAGCACGCGTTGAAATCCATCACAGCTGGCCATTAGACCGCCTTGCCGTGGCATTAGAACGTGGCGGCCTAGTGGTTAATCCAATTGGCGCAGGCCTTTATGAAGTCCGCCGTAAATAAATAAGGGAAATTAAAAGATGAGCATTGGTCGTCAATCGATATTCTGGATATGTGTTTTAGCCTTGTTTATCTGCAGCTTATGGCTGTTGCAATCAGTGCTGCTCCCCTTTGTATTAGGCGCGGCCATTGCCTATTTACTCGACCCCTTTGTTGAGAAATTGGATAAATGGGGCGTTAATCGCGCGCTATCGACGATCCTTATTCTCGCCGTCAGCTTCACGATATTCGCGCTAATTATATCGCTGATTATTCCGGCGCTTTATAACGAATTACGCACATTAATCGAAGCGCTTCCTAATTATATCGAAAAGGCAAAAACCTTCATCCTGCCTTATATTGATCTCATCAAAGATAAAACGGGCCTACAAAGCCAGAGCGATATCATCGCGATTTTATTTGAACAAAAGGAAACAGCCTTTAAAGCCAGCAACACATTGCTAAACGGTTTAGCCGCAGGTGGCAGTTCCTTGCTTTCAATATTATCAATCCTTGCCTTAACGCCATTATCAGCCTATTTCTTCATCAAAGAATGGCCTAAAATTATGGCCTATTTGGAACAACTCTTACCACGCGCGCATGAGGAAACATTGAAAACCCTCCTTTTTAAAATGCATAACATCGTATCAGGTTTTATTCGCGGTCAATTAATGGTCGCGACATTCTTGGCCTTATTCTACGCGATTGCCTTAAAACTCGCTGGCCTCCAATATGGCGTAATCATTGGTCTAAGCGCAGGTTTCCTATCAATCATCCCTATGCTTGGCGCGATTGGCGGCTTAATCGCCGCGACAGCGACCGCATGGCTCACAACATTTGAGTTTGGCTATACGGGTTTAATCGCGGGTATATTTATTTTTGGTCAGATTTTAGAAGGCAATTTCTTGACCCCTAAACTCGTTGGTGATCAGGTCGGCTTGCACCCGCTTTGGGTGATCTTTGCCGTTATGGCGGGCGGTGCATTATTGGGCTTAGCAGGCATGTTCTTGGCCGTACCCGTTGCGGCAATTATTGGCGTATTGATTGGTTTTGCCATCACCCAATATAAAGCAACGCCGCTTTATACAGGCAAATCAAAGACCACAAAAGCACCGAAAGCCAAAGCTGCCCCGAAAAAGAAAAGCAAAGAAACTGCTTAACCTAAAGCCGTTTTTCAGCTATACCCGTATCTATGAATAACAAAGAAGACGCGACATTTGCACAGATACCGCTTGATCTTAAGCATCGCACGGCTTATGGCCGCGAAGACTTTTTGATCTCGCCTTGTAATCAGGATGCCGCCGCATGGATTGATAAATGGCCTGAATGGTCAGCGCCTGCGCTTATTCTTTATGGCCCTGCGGCAAGCGGTAAAACACATTTAGGCGCTGTTTGGGCGACCAAAAGCAAAGCCGCTATTTTAAACCCAGACGATATTGTCCAGAACGATGCCGAAGCCATCAGCAAAATATCTGATAACCTCGTCATCCGTCAGGCACATTTACTGATTGGTGATCGCGCCAGTGAAGAAAAATTATTCCATCTCTATAATATGGCGAAAGAAGCGAAGCGCAGTCTGCTGCTGACAAGCCGCGCCCCCGCCAATGGCCTAACCTTCACCGTGCCTGATTTATCGTCACGCCTACGCGCTGCGCCATGCATTGCCATTCAATCCCCTGACGAACCGCTGTTAACGGCCTTGCTCGTCAAACTTTTCCGTGACCGTCAAATCAATGTCAGTCAGGAATTGATCCAATATATCATGCCTCGCATGGAACGCTCTTTCGCTGCCGCACAAGATTTAGTCATTAAAGCCGACAAACGCGCATTAGCAGAAAAGCGGAATATTACTATCCCGCTTATCCGTGAAATTCTTATGGCTGAATTTTAATCGACGTTATCACGTATCATTAATAATCAAATGATAATCGCTTGAGCCATCATTGTAAGTATAGCTGCCGCCACCATTGTCAGTCATGCCGCTAACCAATACGGTCACGCTACCATCATTAATGGTCAATGTTCCATCAGCCGCGCCACCTAACAGGGTTTTGACTTGTTCACCAGTGATATCAAAATTACCATCGCCGCCTGAATATGTTACGCCAGTGAAGTCGATCTCTTCGATATTCGTGAAGATATTCGCGAGGTCTAAACCATCAAAGTCCGCAACTGTACCACCATTAAAGTCAAGCGTATCATAACCCGCGCCGCCATCAAGCATTGTGAAGTTCAGGCTAAGCAGATCATTCGCATCAAGACTGAATGTATCATTCTGACCACCAAGGATGATGTTTTCAATCTCAGTAAATGTATCTGTTGTGGTATCTGTTTGTTTCGCTACCGTGCTTGCAGTTAGGTCAACATTAAATGTCTCGCCGCTCATATTGCTGAAGTCGATGGTATCATCACCGCCAACACCGCCGTCATAGCTATCTGTACCGATACCTGCATAGAACAAGTCATCACCAAGACCACCAAGCAATGTATCATCACCTGCGCCGCCAGTGAATGTATCCGCGCCCGCATTACCAACAAAGTAGTTATTCTGCGCATCGCCGATGAATGTATCATTGCCAGCCGTACCGATAATGCCTTCGATGCCCGTAATCGCATCATCACCCATTGCGCCGCCAATGTTATTAATGCGCTCTGTCGATACGCCATTGGCCAAATCAACTTCAATATGGCCTGCAAGGCTACTTGCATCAAGAACATCTAGGCCATTGCCACCAAAATATTGGTCACCTGCACTATCGCTTGTCACAATAAACAAGTCATTATCATCGCCACCTGTTAGGATGTCAGAACCTGCGCCACCTGTGAAGGTATCTGCGCCTGCACCGCCGTTAAACACCATACCTGCTGTATCCGCGACAAACACATCATTACCCGTACCACCGATAATTTCTTCGATGCCTGTAATATCATCTGTACCAATGCCTACGCCTGTAACCTCACCCGCCGTTACACTCATATCTACGCTAATCGCAGTCGCAATCGCTGAGTAATCAAGACGGTCAGCTGTGCCTGTACCACCATCAATAAAGTCATTACCTGCCCCACCGATAATTGTGTCATTACCAGTACCACCGATAATTGTATCGTTACCATCGCCACCATCGAGATAGTCAGCTGATGCGCCACCATCAAGTGTATCTGCGCCAGCGCCGCCGAATAAGCGGTTCACAAGTGAATCACCTGTAATCGTATCATTTTGTGCAGAACCAATAATATTTTCAACGCCATTCAATACATCTTCCGCTGAACCATTAATCGTTACAGTCACGTTATTACTGCCGTTTAGCGTCACAATGATTGGACCTGTGTGGCTTGAATAATCAACCGTATCAAGGCCAGCGCCCGCTGTGATCGTGTTGTTCACACCTTGTGTACCATAAACAGTATCATTACCGCTTGATAGGATGACATTTTCAATCGAGTCAATCACATCCGCGCCGTTACCAACCGCGCTCAAAGTGTTGCCCGCAAGGTCAATAACAATCGAACCACCGCTCAATGCGCTCAAATTCAACGTATCTTGGCCTGCATCACCATAGAAGCTATCGACTGCACCATCAGCTGTGACGGTGAATGTATCATTATCCGCGCCACCATTTAAGACTTCAGCGCCTGCGCCATCGGTGAATGTATCATTACCTGCATCACCATAAATTGTCACAGCATAGTTACCGCCAATATATGTATCCGCCAAACTCGTACCGTAGATAATTTCAAAATTATCTGCCAATGTATCGTTGTTATTATGGTCATCATTAACATTATTGGTCGACAAGTTAATAAGCACGCTATTCGAACCACCGCCTAAACGATAGTCCAATACGTCTGTACCGTTACCACCAGTCAGGATATCTGCGCCTGCGCCACCGATTAATGTATCGTTACCATCTTCACCACGGAGCTGGTCACCGCCATCGCCGCCGTAAAGAATATCATCTTCTGTACCACCATAAAGCGTATCAACACCCGTGCCACCGAAGAGCGTATCATTGCCGCCACTACCACTCAGTACGTCATCACCCGCAAGACCCCAGATCGTATCATCACCCGCGAGACCATCAATAGTATTCGCACCCGAACTACCCGTTAACGAATCCGCGCCTGCGGTTGCAGTAATCACACCGATATCAAGCGTCAATGTGAATGTTTCGCCTGCATACGTAATTGTATAAGTATTACCGCTTGGTGTTACACTTGTTGCATCCGCCATTGTATCATCATAGGCAAAACCGTTATCTGCATGGATCGTTAATGTCTTACCATTCGCAACGCCTGCACCGCCCAATAAGGCATAAACATCAGCTGCATTAATAATCATTGGGTTAGCAGAGACAATCTCAGCTTCCGTCAAATCAATAGATTCAATATTTACGAAGTGATTTGCCAAATCGACAAGATCAAAGTCAATGTCGCCGCTCAATACTTCAATCGTATCGACGCCAGAGGCATTGCCTGCGTTATAAACATTGCTTGTCACAGCCAAGGCTGCAATCACACTTGATGTCAGACGGAACACGTCATCCTGTGCTGTACCGATAATATTTTCGATATTATACAGTCTGTCTGTACCATTCACGCCGCCTGAGTCTTGCTGAACCGTTACATCATTAACACCTGATTGTAGGTCGACAATAATCAAGGCTGTGTCATTGGCATAGCTGACAGTATCCGTGCCACTTTCGCCGTCAATCGTGTCATTATCGCGACCAGCATCAACGAAGTCATTACCCGCGCCAAGGTCTAACGTATCCGCACCAAATGATGTAAAGAGCGTGTCATCACCCGCAGAACCCGTAATAATATCATCACCGCGCGCCGTATAAATATTTTCTACACCGCTAATATTACCAGCCGCTAAGCCGAGGACTGAGTAATTGCCTGTTGTCAAATCAAGGGTAATCGCGTTCGTGCTGCTTGCTGAAATCAAATACGCTGTATCCGTACCCGTGCCACCGATCAACACATCAAGGTCACCAACCGTACCGCCTGTACCGTAAATCGTATCATCACCCGCACCACCATCAATCGTGTTACCGCCTGTCGGACCGCCAGTCAATGTATCGTTAAAGTCAGAACCCGTGATATTTTCAATGCCCAATAATGTATCTGTACCACCCCAACCATCAGTCGCCGTGCCAGATGTCAAATTCACGATCACACCTGAAATATCATAAGAATAATTCGCAACATCTTCGGCCGATTGAGTACCAGTCGAAAGGTCAGATCCATCAAGCGTATCATTACCAGCCATACCGGCCATATCAACACCATCAGAACCACCAACTGCAAGAATATAGTTATCTGCCGCGCTACCAATAACAGTGATCATGCTAATATTTGAGCCTGTTTCTACATTCTCAAAACCTATAATCGTGTTAATTTCACCGTTATAAGATGCTGTTTCATTCGTAAGGTCAATAATGGTGCCATCTGTACCCGTGTTACGATTAACGCGGATCGTATCTATACCATCGCCACCATCTAAGTAATCATCTGCACCATCACTATTAAAGATGGTCATATAATCATCACCCAGACCACCAAAAGCTGTATCCGCATCAGCGAATCCGCCGACATCCATAGTGAAGGTGTCATTACCATCGCCGCCATCTAACCAATCAGCACCTGTGCCGCCTGACAATACATCATTGTCATCGCCGCCATAAATCGTATCATCACCCGCATCACCAAAGAGCTGATCAGCGCCGGCATCGCCATAAAGCGTATCATTACCTTCATTACCATAGATTTCGTCTTGCTCGTCACCACCGTAAATCAGGTCATTACCATCATTACCTTCGATCGTATCACGGCCTGCACCCGCGGTGATGGTATCATCGCCCTCATCGCCATATAGCTCATCATCACCAGTGCCTGCGGTAATAATATCGTTGCCTATACCACCATAAACAATATTGTCACCGTTACCCGCATCAATCGTATCCGCACCGTCATAGCCACGTAATTCATTGTTATACTGATCAGCGACAATATTATCGTCTAGGTTTGTACCGCGTACATGGCGGAAGTAATAAACCGTGTCCGTGTCACCATATGTATCAATTGCTGTGCCCGCGCTGCTGCCATTCAAGGTCACATCAACGGCGCCCGTACCACCTTCATTCAGATAATCAAGCCAGTTTGCTTCTACACCTGTCCCTGTATAGCCAGGGTCAACACTAAAGCCTGTCGCACTATCCCAATCACTACCATATAAGGTATCATTGCCAGCGCCGCCATTAATATAATCATTACCATCTGCGCCCGTGATAATGTTAATCGCGGCGTTACCATAGACTGTGTCCGCGTCTGAATCGTCATCCATAAAGACGTTCTCAAACCCATCAACATAATCAACATAGCCTTTAGCCGAGGTCACTGTGCCTGCAGCAAGATTTACGATTATATCGCCTGAGAACTTGCTGAAATATAGAGCATCGCCAGTGTCGCTATCTGTACCATTAAAGCTGGCATAAATATAATCTGTGTCATTATCATCCCAAATACGAATACGGTCATCACCATTGCCGCCATATAGCGTATCTGCGCCGAAGCCATCTTCGAGATAATCATTACCATCTAGACCATAAATCGTATCATTACCATCATTACCGTAAATAGCATTCCCCACCGCGCTACCGCTTAAGATATCGCCATAATTCGACCCGCGAATATTTTCAAAATTGCTAATGACATCTGCGCCGATATTCGTTGTACCGCCACCAATATCTGTAATGGTCTGCACGCCAACATTATCAAGGTTAATCTCGACACCAGCGGTCGCTTGTTCCGCTGAGATCGTATCTGTATCTGCGCCGCCATCATAAGTATCTGCCACGCCATCAGATGAAATATAGATAATATCATCTTCAGTACCACCAGTGACCGTATCAGAACCCGCGCCACCAAGGAGGGTATCCATACCTGAACCACCATTTAGCGTGTCATTACCGCCTGCAGCATAAATTTGGTCATCGCCCGTACCGCCAAGCAAATTATTGTCATTATTCGTACCATTATTAGCGAATGCAGATGCATCCCACTCAATAATATAGCCACGACCACCTGTATAAGGTGTAGTCGGCGAATTCGCTTCACCCACATTATCAGCCGTATTCCAATAACCTGCAGTACCGATAGACAGATAAATTTGCCCCGCACGACCATCAGGTTCCATCAAGCTATTTGACGTACTTGTATCGCTGAAGAAAGCTTCAATCGCACCGTCTATATAGTCACCATTTGCATAGAAAGCCATGCCATCATTCGGGCCGCCAACCCATTCCCATGCGTCATCAACTGCATCATATGTTGCACCAGCCCAGTAAACCATGGCGCTGGTCAAATTATGAACAATGCGCGCTTCGCGGCCACTTTCAAATGTAACTAAACGGCCAGCGACGTCACTTGCCGTATAGCCGCCATCACCGCTGCCCGCAAGAATGGTTGATGATGCAATTGCAAGGGCATCTGTCCATGTTTCTTGGGTCGTGACGACTTTATAAACAGTATCCGTCGCCGCGCTATACACAAGGGTTTGATCTTTCGCCAGAATCTCACCTAATTCGACACGTACATCGATAATGTCGTTACCTGCGCCACCATTGATATAGTCGTCACCGTCTTGACCATAAATACGGTTGCCAATTTCATCACCAACAATCGTATCACCTGCGCCGCCGACATAGTTTGTACCAACCACGTGATCGATATAACGAAGCGAATCTGTTTCCGCACCTATAGTCGCTGTTGTCGTCGCATTATAATCCAAGTTTACATTAAGTGCGGTTGTTGTTACTTCAGCATAGGAAACCGTATCATTCTGTGACGTAAAGCCCGCCAATGTATCATCACCACGATAGCCTTGCAGATAAGAACCACCAGCAATTGCATCGATTATATTCGCTTCATCATCACCATAGATGTAATCAAAGCCAGTGTAAGAACCGATCACATGTTCAAAACCAACAATCGTATCAACTGCACCAGTCTGCCATGTTACCGTTTCAGCCTGTAAGTCGATAATTATACCACTTTCACGGCTATCGACACGTTCACTTGTGAAGTCAGAATTACCAACCGCGTTATATTCACCGTTACCATCACCAATTTGGATTGTATCGTTTAAGCTTACATCCGTGACAGCATCCGCACCAGCATAGACCAGATCATTATCATAATCGCGCAATAGGTGTACTAAGTCATCACCTGCGCCTGCATAGATCGTATCCGCGCCATCACCATCGAAAATTTCATCATTACCGTCGCCAGAATAAATGACATCAGCACCAAAATAACCACGGATATAATCATCACCGCCTAGGCCATAAATTGTGTCGTCGCCAAAGCCGCCGTTAATTGTATCATTAGCAAGTTCAAGGCCGGTCAATGTATCATCATGGCTAGAGCCAACCACAGAAACGAAACCGCTAATAACTGTGCCAACACCAACACTGCTACCTGTGATCGTTTGATTTTCAAGGTCAATCTCTACACCACTCGTCGCGCGTGACGCATCAATAATATCATTACCAGCTTCACCATCATAAGTATCGATTGAACCATCAGTTGTGATAAAGATACGATCATCACCATCGCCGCCAAGCAATGTGTCTGCGCCTTCGCCGCCATCTAATTGGTCATTGCCATCACCGCCAAGTAATGTATCGACACCGCTATAGCCAAATAATGTATCATTACCCAAGCCACCATCTAATGTATTTGTGCTGGTTGAAGCCGCCGCATTAATAACATCCATGCCTTCCCATTCGATGATATAACGTAGGGCTGTATTCGAATAATCGTTAAACCAATCATTCGTGCCATCATAAGCCAAGTAATTCTCAGTGCCTGTAGTATCACTTGGTAAATCCGTACCAAAATTCATATATTCAGATTGGTAATTAAAGCCTGTGGTGCTGTCTTCTTCGAAGAAGATTAGACCATCTTGTGGGCCGCCTTGCCATTTCCATGTTCCTTCATGGCCCGCATCCGTACCGCCTAAGTAAACATTGCTCGTCCCCGCAAGTAGGTCGATAATATCCATTTCAAGCGGCGCAGTATCAAATGGTGCATGAATAGTCGCCAAGTGACCACCAATGCCATTAAGTGTATCCGCTGCCGCAGCGACCAAAGCATTCGTATATGTATCGGCTACTGTAACAAGTTTATAGAAATTACCTGTATCAAAGCTGAAGTAAACACCATTATCGCCCTGCAATAGGTTATTTGTACCTGTACCAACGCTGTGATACTGAATATTCTCTAGGTCACCTAGTGACGCGTAAATAATTGCACGCGCATCAAGGATATCATTACCCACGCCACCTGCGACTGAATTATCGCCAGTACCTTGGATCATGACACGGTCATCACCATCCTTAGCTTCGATATTCACTTGGTTTGTTGGCAATACATCTGCATTCGCATAAATATAATCATTCTCGGCCGAACCATGCATAGTTTCAACAGAAATCAAATTATCGACTTCACGCGAAATGGTTGTACCATCAAGCGACTCTGCTACAATCGAATACTCATAACCACCAACAGTTGCCGTTTCAAAGAAATATTCCATCGGCACGTTATAGGTCGCCGATGAATAGCTTGTTATATCATTACCCGTACCACCATCGATCAAATCATTACCTGTACCGCCAATGATAACGTCATCACCGCCTTGCGCTGTAATTGTATCATTACCTGCACCTGCATCAATTTCGTTAGCGCCATCATCTGTACCTGCAAAGTTACCACTACCGTCAACATAATCGCCATCGATGATATCATCACCAGAGTTACCAAGAATTGGAACAATTTCAACGGTTAAGGTATATGTGACTGCGCCACCAGTAATCGTGTAGGTATATGTCTCACCCACGCCACTATCATCAAAGACATAATTTGATAACGACAATGTCGCAGAATCATCGACTAAGCTGAATGCGCCATCCCACAGGAAGCCCGAACGCGCTTTAATTGTTAGGTCCGTCTGCGTCCCCATAAAGGATTCAAGGTCAGACATATTTACAATGAAGTTGCCCACACCAGCATTCAATGCCACGAAGCTGATTTCTTCAATGCCTGTAAAGAATGAACCGCCGCCATCTGCATCAGCAAAAGTATCAAAGTTAAAGTCGACCGCACTACCATCATTCACAAATTCAATAATATCTGTACCAGCACCTGCGTCATAATAATGAACGCCAGCCACTAACGCAGCCAATACACCTGTTGAGAATTTGAAAGTATCGCCATTAGAAGAGCCTTTAATACGCTCAATATTTACTAATGTATCGACATCACCATTTAAGTGAGTGATCACGATATTTTCAGGATTATCGCCCACATCATCAAATAGGATTTCGGTTAATGTTGTGTTTTCTTGGTCATATTCAGCCGTATCAATATCCGTACCGCCTTCACCACCATCAAGGTAATCATTACCTTCTTTACCACGCAAACGGTCGCTATCATCACCACCGATCAAGGTATCATTACCTGTACCGCCATCGATAATATCGTTACCTGCACCACCTTCAAGTTGGTCATTACCTTGGTAACCTAAAAGAATATCGTCACCATCGCCTGCGTTGAATGTATCGTCACCTTTCAAGGCAATAACAACGTCTGTACCTGATGTCGCTGGACCAGAATAATCACCAGTGACTGTATCATTATCATCCGTACCCCAAATGAAATCGCCGCGGATCTCCAAGACAATCGTATCAGAACCATTAACGACGTTATATTCAAGGTTATTACTACCGTTAATACTTGGCGATTCAACAGTCCATGAGCTACCATCTGTGATTTCAAATTCTAGCAACTG
>JASBUS010000008.1 GCA_030147745.1 Alphaproteobacteria bacterium | reverse complement strand
ACATAGTCTTGGCTTTTTCCAATTCATGTTGAATCGCGTTATCCGCGGAAACTTCAGGTTGAACATCTGCAACCATGCTAGACTTTTTCAAGCCATAAACACGTTCCAATTCAGAAACATCAATGACGCGGCGACCAGATGAGTCTACATCAAACGATATTTTACCGTTATTCATCGCACGTTGAATTGTAGATTTTGATTTGCCAGTCAGCTCTGCAGCGCGCTGCGCTCCTACTTTTGCCATGGGTCTTCACCTCTTATTTATCTGCTGAATGAGACACAACTAACACGCTGAAATTAAAAGCGCAAGAAAATGATTATATAAAATAAAATTTTTATCCACATATCGGCATTTCAGTTTATTTTGGAACAAGCTATAGAGCGCGAAGCCTATACAAATAGGTGAGCGACATATATGGCGCAGGAACAAAGTAAACTGAAATGCCGATAATAAAAAAAACGCGTCACATATTTGCGACGCGTTTCAGTGTCCCTAAATACCTAAAAACAAGGATTATGCGGCTTTCGCTGTTGCGCGATCACCAAGCAAACCTGTCAGGCGCTGCCATTGTGCACCTGAGAACAAATGCGCATAAATGAATGGCAACCAGCCTTTTTGACGCCATTCTAGGAATGTTTTATCGTCAATTTCAGCCAATTTCTTTTCATCAATAATACGGAAGCCAGAGAAGCTGATCTTCTTATTATCGCCTGTGTTAATCTGCACTGAACGCTCAGCCAAAACACCTGCATCAGCTAAAGCTTTGCTGAAGGCTTGTGTTTGAAGCGCTGCCGCATGGTAAGACTTACAGAATTCCAATGCGTTATTTGTCAATGCTGTTGGCTCACCTTTGTCGTTAAACAAACGCTGATCGCCTTTTTCAGCTGTCACTGCATCTGTTTTATCGATACACAGGCTGAACTTATCGCTCTCTGGCATTTCAGAGAAGATGAATGGATAGCGACGGATATAAGCCGGCACATATGTTTTTGATAACCACTCGCCTTTGCCATTCACGAAGAGGTTCTCACCATCACGCAAACCAAGGATAGCCACAGGTGTTGCATTTGCATCAGGGCTAAAAGCGATTGGGTAGAAATGACAAATTTGTGGCATTTCGATCATGTTAACTGGAACAGCATTCACTTCAGAAGTGAAGCTCAAATCAAATTTTTTCAAAGACAGATTTACATGCGCCTTAGAATCAATCGGAACAGGCTGCTTGTAGAATAGTGGAAGACCTGTGCCTTTTGCTTCTGCGCCAGACTTCGCGTCTACTGCCTTGTCTTTTTTCTTAGCTTTTTTGTCAGCCATAGCTTTAAAACCTCGATCGTTAAATATAATATACAAATAAACTTAGCGTAGAAATAATAAACCATTACCCTAAATAGTGCAAACCCCTATGTTAACTATCCTAAAAAAATCTATAAATTTGGAAAAAAACACTTTATTTTAGATTAGAAAAAGCTATACCTCTAGGCTGAAGATAAACGGATCTATCTATAGATATCGGTAAATAGAGAAAGATAAGGATTTATATTATGCGCATAGCAATGATTGGCACGGGTTATGTTGGTTTGGTATCAGGCACATGTTTTGCTGAATTTGGCATTAACGTGACCTGTATTGATAAAGACGAAAGCAAAATCAACAAACTTCTAGATGGTCAAATCCCAATATTTGAACCTGGCCTAGACGTTTTAGTTGAGCGCCAAGCAGCATCTGGTCGCCTTAAATTCACAACCGATTTAAAAGAAGGCATTAAAGGCGCACAAGCCGTGTTTATCGCTGTCGGCACACCATCCCGCCGCGAAGACGGCCACGCTGACCTCACTTACGTGTATCAAGCAGCTCGCGAACTTGCGCCATTGCTTGAAGACTACACAGTGATTGTTACGAAATCGACCGTTCCAGTTGGCACAGCACGTGAAGTAGAAAAAATCATCCGTGAAACCAACCCAAATGCAGATTTTGATGTTGCATCAAACCCTGAATTCCTTCGTGAAGGCGCCGCAATTGAAGACTTCATGCGCCCAGACCGCGTTGTGATTGGTGCAGATTCTGAACGTGCGCAAGATGTTATGCGCCAGATTTACCGTCCGCTTTACATTAACGAAACACCAATCGTTATGGTTGCGCCAGAAACATCAGAGCTAATTAAATATGCATCAAACGCGTTCCTTGCGACGAAGATTACATTCATCAATGAAATTGCTAATCTTTGTGAAAAAACAGGTGCGAATGTACAGCAAGTTGCGAAAGCCATGGGTCTAGACGGCCGTATTGGCGGCAAATTCTTGCACGCCGGCCCAGGTTATGGCGGTTCATGCTTCCCTAAAGATACTTTGGCCCTAGCACAAATTGGCCAAAAACATGACGCACCACAAACAATTGTTGAACAAGTCATCGAAGCCAACAAAAACCGTCAGGTTGATATGGCTGAGCGTGTAATCAAAGCCTTTAACGGCGATGTGAGCGGCAAAACAATCGGCATTTTGGGTATTGCTTTCAAGCCAAATACAGATGACGTGCGCGATGCGCCATCATTAGTCGTTGTTCCGCACTTACAAAAAGCCGGCGCAAAAATCAAAGCTTATGACCCAGAAGCACGCGAACAAGCTGAAAAGCATTTGAAAGATGTTGACTGGAAAGCCAATGCTTATGACGTTGCTGACGGCGCAGATGCACTTGTGATCCTAACTGAATGGAATGAATTCCGTGCCTTAGGTTTGCAAGAATTGAAAGAAAAAATGAACCAGCCTCTATTGCTCGACTTCAGAAATATTTATACTGAAGCTGAAATCAAGGCGCAGGGCTTCAATTATATTTCAATTGGCCGTCCAGAAATTAAATTGGAAGAATGCGCAGCGAACCTTAAAAAGGCGGGCTAATCACCGCCACAGATAACAGGACAGACTATGCTGGTATTTATATTCACGTTATTCCCTATTCTCGCGACATTACTTATCGGCCTATTCTGTGCAGTTTCTGATTTTAAAAAGCTACAAATCCCAAACCAATATAATTTAATTATCATTGGTTTGTTTTTTATCACACATATCTGCCTGTTTTTTATTAAGCCAGACCTCTATATCATTCCGACATTCATGTCTGGCATAATTGCCTGCGCCATTTTATTTGCCATTTCCGTTTTGATGTTCGTCTTCCGCCTTATGGGCGCAGGCGATTCAAAAATGATGTCGGCCTTTGCTTTATTCATTGGCGTCCAACAAATTCCCGTTTTTTTATTCTATATGATGATGACGGGCGCCGTTTTAGGCATTCTGACGTTATTATTTGGTAAATTTAAACCCGTTAAAAATCCCGCCGAGGGCAGCTGGATATACCATGCGCAACAAGGCGATAAAACTAAGGTTCCATACGGAATCGCTATTCTGAGCGGCATTATTTTCGCGTTTATTTATGCAGGCCTGTTTAATTTCCAAACTTATTTGCCTCTATTTGCTAGATAATCCACAGAAAATAGTGTAAGCTAATATTTAACGCGTTTCTTGCGTGGCTTGTCTTTTAATTTTTTCATACGCATTCTAGCGGAGCGACTCCTTATGAATCGAAATGTGCTTATCGTATTGGCAGGAAGCCTATTGACCGCAATTATTGTGGGTCTGATTGCCCAGTCGGCGCTGAAAAGCGACCCGGCCCCTGCTGTGTCATCTTCAGTTGAGAAAACCCAAATACTGGTTGCGGCTGCCGCTATTCCAGAAGGGAAGAAAGTTGAAAAAACTGACCTAAAATGGCAAGAATGGCCAAGCGATGCGCTTTTCCCTGGCGTTATTGAAAAAGGTGGCGACAGCATCACACCTGATGATGTCATTGGCCTGCGCACCAAACGTAGCTTTGATCCTGAAGAGCCGTTTTTAGAATCAGGCGTTGTCGCAACAGAAAGCAAAAACGTTCTTACCGCGAAATTAGATAAAAACAAACGCGCCATGGCGATTGATGTATCAGCCGAATCAATGGTTGGTGGTTTCCTTGTCCCTGGTGACTATGTCGATGTCATCATGACTTATAAAGTCAAAATCGACCGCGACGCCAATCAGGAAGTTAAAAACACAGTACAGTCCTTAGCATCAGAAGTGATCTTACAGAATCTTCGCGTATTGGCGATTGACCAATTGGCTGAGCCTGCCGCTGAAGATAAAGGTAAAGTTGGCCGTACCGTTACACTTGAGGTCGATGTCAAACAACAACAAATTCTTGCCCTTGCTGGCACATTAGGTGATTTGCACCTTGCCCTTCGCGGCGCAGGCGATGATCAAATCATCGATACAAACACTGAAACAACAACAGATGTGACAATCGGCAAAACCCTTAACAAAGTTACAGAGCTACAAAAAACAAAGCGTAGCACAAGCGATACTGTCCGCGTCATCAGCAATAGTGGCATTGTTGACCGTGCAGTTTATGAATAACAACCCTAAAGCGTCTAACGTTTAATGGAAAATGATGGAGTTTCGTTATGATAGAAACGAAAAGCAAATTTAAAAATACGCGTTACGCCTTCACCGCCCTTGCTGTGGCGGCTGTGGCTTTATTAACCGTACCGGCACATTATGCCTCTGCGGCAAAAAGCACGTTGCTTGAAGAAAAAATCCAGTCAGAAAAAGATCCGACTGTCGAAATTGCTATGGGCAAAGGTGAAGTCATTAAACTTGATGGCGCGATTGCGGACATCCATGTCGGTAATGCAAGTATTGCAAATGTCGAAGCCATCCAAGCCAACGCCCTTTATGTATTAGGTCGCACACTTGGTGACACAAACGTCATCGCACTTGATGCTGAAGGCAATGTTATTAAACGTATAAACATCCACGTCCATTACAACACCGACAAAATTGAAGAAACCATTTATAAATTCTTCCCAGATGAAACAGATGTAAAAGTCCGTGCCGTCGGTTCACGCTTTATTATTACAGGCCGTGTTGCCAACCCAAGCATCGCACAGCAAATTGAACATCTTGTCCTCGCCCATGCCGTCGACGTACGCGATAAAGAAGGCAATGCAGATGAAACAATAGTCAACATGCTCAGCATTTCTGGTGAGCAGCAAGTTATGCTCAACGTGAAAATTGTTGAGATTAACCGTACTGTTCTAAAAGAACTCGGCCTTGAAACAAGCATTAACGGCTTTAACCCAACTGGCCAGCAAAGCTTTAACGTACTTCCACCGAACAGCATCAGCAGCAGCGGTTATATCCAAAACCTTATCAATAGTGGTACAGGCCTAAGTGAAGATCCATTCACACGTGCCGCCCTTGCAATTGATACGGACATCACAGGTCTAGGCCTTATCGAATTTGCCTTAAGCGCATTAGAACGCCAAGGTCTATCAAACACATTGGCTGAACCAAATCTAACAGCAATCTCTGGTGAACAAGCGGGCTTCCTTGCAGGTGGTGAATTCCCTGTACCAACAGGCCGTGACCGTAACGGTAACATCACAATCGAATATCGCGCATTTGGTGTTTCTTTGAACTTCGTTCCGACCGTTGTCACCGAAGACCGTATCAGCCTTCAGCTTAACACAGAAGTATCATCCCTTGACTTCAACCAAGGAATCACAATTTCTGAAGTTAGCGTACCGGGTTTAGATGTACGCCGCGCGTCGACCACAATTGAAATGGGTTCTGGCTCAAGCTTGATGATCGCCGGCCTAATGAAATCAGAAGCTGTGAAAAATCTTTCTGGAATTCCGGGTGTGAAAGACACACCAGTTTTGGGTGACCTTGTTTCATCACGTAGCTTCTCACGCGAAGAAACAGAATTGCTCGTAATCGTTACACCAATGCTGGTGCAGCCTTACGCAGAACGCGAGCGCGTAGCGAAAAAAGAAAAAGCACCACGCACACATCAATTGTCTATGACCTTTGCCAAAAACATTCGCCGCATCTATGGCGCGAAAGCACCAGATATGGATGAAAAAGGCGAAAGCTTTGGCTATATAATTGACTAATTTTGGAGATATTTAATATGAACATCCAAAGAAATATCCTTGCCCTGTCTTTATCTTGCATTGCATTATCTGCATGCGGTGGCTCAGGTTTCTTTACGCCAACAAGTGTAACACAGCGCAAAATCGAAGTTGTTGAAAGCACCTTTGAGAACAGCTACGACTTAAAGACACTCTCTGCGGGCATGCTGGGCGAAATTGCCAATAACTACATTCGTTATGGCGTTGATCAGCTTCAACTAACAGTTAGCTATGATCCAAACACATCTGGCGGTTTCAGTGCGTCAGATGCCATGGGTAAAGCATCAGAAATCAGCAAAACACTACGTGAAGGTCATGGCCTTAAAAACATTAAAGTGTCGCTGCTACCTGTTAAAAATCAAGATCCACAATTATTCGTCAACTATATGCAGCAAGAAGCCGTCGCACCAGAAGGTTGCCCTGACATACCAGGTATAATTGGCGAAGGCGCAAATACAGAAGAAGCGAATGAAAATTACGAATTTGGCTGTGGCATAAAATCAGTCATGGTGAAGCAAGTTTATCGCCAAAAAGATCTCATCGGCACATCAGGTCGTGATGAAGACTATAATGGCCGCCGCACAATCAACAACCTTTATGGGACAGGTTATTACGACGGTCAACCAAACCAACCAATCAACGGTGAATCTTCAAGCGAAGAGAATTAATAGCCTTATAACAACGTCCCTATCCTTAATATTCTAAGATTTTAACCATCCGTTTAGATCTTGATGTGAGAATATATTGGGTGCCAAAAAGTAGATTGAAAACGAATCATGGGTGAACAACAGTCCAACACAACATTAAATACGCTTCTGCCTAAGGCTGAAGTCCATTTTCATGTTCAGGATGATAGCGCGATTGCCGCGATTGATGCGCTAAAGAAAGATTGGCGCTACAAACGCGTGCAAATCATTCACCAAAAAGGCCTGCTTGATGGCGCGATAAACTATTATAGCGAATATGAAGCGCCGAGCCTCCTTATCGTAGAAACCGATTCGATCGATGAAGGCTTTATGGATAAGCTTGATAAACTCGCCACAAATTTAGATGAAGGCACAGCCGCAATTATCATTGGCCCCGTCAATGACGTCTATGTCTACCGCCAACTTATTTCTATGGGTGTTAGCGATTATCTCGTCCGCCCTATTGACCCAAATGTATTATCTGAAGTTATCGCCAAAACTTTGATCGATAAAATTGGTGTCTCAAACAGCCGCCTGATTGCCGTCACAGGAACAAAAGGTGGCGCGGGTGTGTCAACGATTGCGCAGGCAACCGCCGTCACCCTCGCCGAAAAACACGCCCAAAAAACTTTATTGATGGATGCCTCTGGCGGTTGGTCTTATTTAAGCGTTGCTTTCGGCTTAGAGCCATCCTCAACATTGCACGAAGCGACAAAAGCGGCCGTTACCAACAAGCAAGAAGATTTAAACCGCGTTCAAATCAAGGTCGATGAGAACTTAACCGTCCTTGCCTGCGGTGGCGATGGTCTCTATGACGATCCAGTCTCTGGCTCTGACTTCGAAGCACTGATCAACCAGTTAATGACGCATCACCCGTATGTGGTGGTTGACCTATCTGCTGCGCCTGCTCATATTGCACGTACAGTCATTGCGCGCGCCAATAAAATCTTTGTGGTCTCGACGCCATCCCTGCCGTCTTTGCGCGTGGCGCGTACGCTTTTAAAAGAAATACATGATCTACGTAGCGGCGCTGAGAAAACAGATGTCAGCTTTATCCTGAACACACAAGGACAAGACAAACCGAACGAAGTCAGCGTATCTGACATCGAAACCGCCTTAGAAGCCGACATTGCCTTGACCATTGGCTATGATCCAAAAATTTACCGTACGCTTGAAAGCCAAGGTCGCACACTTAAAGGCGCTAAGGCTGCAGACAAACTCTTCGCCGCCATATCAAGCTTATTGGCAAGCATCATTGATGACAAAGTTAAGTCATCAGATGATAACGCCAAGAATGATAACTCCCTTGTTGGCGGCATTTTGAGCAAAATTAAGGGAGGGTGATTATGTTTGGTAAGAAATCAGACCAACCTACCCAAAAAACCGATCAGCCAAAGAAAAAGGCGCCTGCTGTTTCTGAACAACCAGCAGAGGAAGAAATCACACCTGCCGAAAGCAGCGCGGCTGAAGCGCAGCCAACACCAAAGAAAAAAGAGGCGGTAGCCGCAGCAGAATCATCTGAAAATTTTGAAGTTGATATCCCAAAAGACACGGCAGAAACAAGTGAAGCGCCAGCTGAAAAACCAGCGAAGAAGAAGGCGAAAGACTTCAATGACGATACACTCACCGCAGATACAGGTGAAGAAGAAGGCGGCGAAGGTGGCGCTGGCGTAACATCTATGAGCACTTTGCGTATTAAACGTGCCCATAACCGTATCTGGAATGACTTGCGCGACGGTATTGACCTTAAAGCCCTCGCCCGCATGGATAGCAAGGCAGCCCGTGATGAAATTTTCACCGCGGTAGAAGAAATTGCCCGCTTCCGTAACCTTGACCTGACACAAAGCGAATTACAGCAAATTGCCCGCGAATGTGCGGATGATATGCTAGGTTTCGGCCCGCTAGAACCATTACTCGAAATGGACGGCATTGCCGATATCATGATTAACGGGCCAGACACAACATATATCGAATTAAACGGTAAAATCCAGCGCGCCGATATTAAATTCCGCGATAACAGCCACCTCGTGACCATATGTCAACGTATCGTGGGCGCGATTGGCCGCCGAGTTGATGAAGCTTCCCCTATTTGTGATGCGCGTTTACCAGACGGTTCACGTGTGAACGTTATTATCCCGCCGCTTGCCGTTGATGGCGCATGTATGACCATCCGTAAATTTACCAAGGAAAAACTCACCCTTGAAAAATTGATGGATTTCGGCTCACTTACACCAAGCTGCGCGAAACTGATTATGGCGATTGGCCGCTGCCGCGTGAATGTACTGGTTTCTGGCGGTACAGGTTCTGGTAAAACAACAATGCTAAACTGTCTCACACGTTATATTGAACAGGGTGAACGTATTATCACCTGTGAAGATGCCTGTGAATTGCAGCTACAACAGCCGCACGTCGTCCGCCTTGAAACGCGCCCACCAAACCTTGAAGGTGTTGGTGAAGTCACGATGCGAGATTTGGTTAAAAACTGTCTACGTATGCGTCCTGAACGTATTATCGTTGGTGAGGTACGTGGCCCTGAAGCCTTCGACCTTCTGCAAGCTATGAACACCGGTCACGATGGTTCAATGGGTACAGTCCATGCCAACAACCCACGTGAAGCGATATCCCGTATGGAAAACATGATCGCGATGGGCGGTTTTAACATCCCGATTCTTGCGATACGCGAACAAATTGCCTCTGCTGTGAACGTGATTATTCAGGTGCAGCGCCTACGCGACGGTTCACGTAAAGTAACCCATGTCAGTGAACTAACAGGCATGGAGGGCGAAGTTGTGACTATGCAGGATCTATTCGTCCTTGATTACCAAGGTGAAACACCTGACGGCAAATTGATCACAACACAAAAGTCCACTGGTCTACGTCCTAAATTCTGGGATAAAGCCCGCCAATATGGTGTTGAGCAACTCGTCCTTGATGCGATGGAGGAGGCTTACGGATGAAGCTAATGCTGCTGATTATATTAAGCGCTGCTGTTGCAGCCGTCGGCATCATGCTGTCCTTAATGCTCTCGCAGCGTCAAGCCGCGCGTGACCGCGCATTATCTATTATTTCGGGTAATAAACTCGCGGATACTGGCAACAAGTCGGGCGAAAAAAATGATCAGAATAAACGCCGCGCCGCTATTGCGAAAAAACTAAAAGAAACCGAACAAGAAGAAAAAGGTGATCAGAAGAAGAAAGAAAAAGGCAAAAGCACGATGCGGGAGCTTATCCAGCAAGCGGGCTTTGATTTTCCAGTCTCTTATTATTATCTTCTATCTTTAGTTAGTGCGACAGCCTTCACACTTGGCTCATTCACCATGGGTTTTCCAAATCTCGTTGTCGGCCTCATGACTATTATTGGCTTTTTTGGCTTCCCACGTATTGTCTTGCTTATCCTGACTAAACGCCGCCAAAAGAAGTTCCTTGAAAATTTTGCTGATGCCCTCGAAGCCATGATGCGCCTTCTTAAAGCGGGCATGCCGATGAACGAAGCCGTTAAAATGTGCGCCAAAGAATTTGAAGGCCCAATCGGCGAAGAAATGTCCCGCATTTATGAATTGCAAAAAATTGGCACGCCACTGGGTGAAGCGGCGATTATTGTTTCCCGCCGTATGCCAATCCCTGAAATGCGTATGTTTGCCACTGGCCTGCTTATTCAGCAGCAAACAGGCTCATCCCTCTCAGATATTCTAAGCAACCTTGCTAAAGTTATTCGTTCGCGTTTCCAGCTTAAACGTAAAGTTAAAGCGCTTTCCGCAGAAGCGAAATCATCAGCCGCGATTATTGGCGCGATGCCGCCGCTTGTTGGCCTCGGTCTAAATACATTTAACCCGGGTTATGTTGATATGATCTTCCAAACTAAATCAGGCTTGTTTGGCCTAAGCTGCTTTGGCCTTTGGATGTGCATTGGCATGTTGATCATGTGGAAAATGAGTAACTTTAAGGTCTAAGGAAAGGAGGTCGCGCATGGGAAATGAACAAATCGTCGTTATCGTTAGTGCTATTGCGGCCGCTGCATCCTTTGCCGCATTTGCCTTGCCATTCCTCAACAGAAATGAAAAGAAACAGCATTACCGTGATGTTATTTCAAAAAAGCGCAAAGACTTATTCAATGCCACCAAAGAAGGTCAGAGCAATTTAAACGCTGACCACGCCAATAAGGCCAAAGAATCTTTGGCGATGTTTTTCAAAATCCAAAAAATGTTTGGTAAATTTGGCGAACAATTACGTGACCAAATGCTACAGGCGGGTATTCGTGACCCGAAAGCGCCGATGTATTTCCTGCTTGGCCGTATTATTTTACCGATCTTCCTTGCGGGTTATGGCCTTCTCATGCTCAACAAGATTGAGAATGAATTTACAGGCTCACAAATTTTCATCATGGTGATTGGCCTTGCGGCCGCAGGTTTCTTCTTACCGAGTATTCTAGTGAAGAACCATATTCAAAAACGTCAGCAGGAAATTAACCTTAACTTCCCTGACGCACTTGATATGCTTCTCATTTGTGTACAGGGCGGTATTGGCCTTGAACAAGCGGTTGATCGTATCGCTGAAGAGATTACCGAGATTTCAGAGACCCTCGCTGAAGAGCTTGGCATATTAAGTGCTGAGATGGGTCTATTGAATGACCGCCGCACCGCCTTAATGGACTTTGCGCGCCGCGTTGGCTCAGGCGCCGCCAAATCATTTGCCACAGCAATGATACAAGCCGAACAATATGGTACATCTGTGACCGCCGCGATGAATATTATTTCCGAAGATTTACGTGACCAGCGCATGCAAGAAGCCGAAAGAAAGGCTGCATCTCTGCCACCAAAAATGACTGTTCCAATGATTGTTTTCTTTTTGCCCGGACTTTTTTACGTCATTTTGGGCCCCCTCTATTTAAAATTTAAATATGGCGGATGATCATAGTTGCAAATATGCAATATTGAACGAAGCAAGCAATTTCAAAGCCTAACAAAAAACATAAAATTTTAGACAAATTTAATTACAAGTTATATCGAATTAACCTATTGTTTTACAAAACAAAAAGAGTAAAAAAAGTTTCTTTTCTTAAGCTTCTATTAACCGTTTCAATGTCATGATGGAAGAGTGAGAAACGAAGTGGGTGGAAATGCTTCCTCCAAAAATTTTAAAAATAAACTACTTATTGAAGGAGACAACATATGTTGAAACTTTTAGCTTTTATCGAAGCATACAAACAAGACGAAAACGGCGCGACAGCGATTGAATATGCACTTATTGCAGCAGGTGTTGCAGTAGCCGTGGCAGCAGGTATGGCGTTCTTCCGTCCATCACTTGAAGGTCTATGGCAGTCATTGGCTGGTAACCTAGACACAGCAGCAGGTGAACTATAATAGCTGCCTGATATAATACAGGTTTAAATTTAACCCACTTTAAATCGCCCTGCCCCACTGGCAGGGCGATTTTGCTATACCGAAGGCGTGGACAGCGTTATAATAGGCGCAAGATTGAGTAGCAGGAGCGCACATGGTTACTAAAAACCGTTTATTAGAACACCCAAATGCCTTAACAAATCAAATTCGCCGTATTGCTTATGAGGCTGGTGAAATCACGCTTGATTATTTTGATGATAGCGGCCTTCTAGATGCAGACATCAAAGACGATGGCTCCCCTGTGACCGTTGCCGATCAATTAGCTGAAGACTATATCACCAAAAAACTACTTAAAATTACGCCAGATATTCCAATCGTCGGTGAAGAAGCCGTTGCTGCAGGCAACCGCCCTGATGTATCAAATGCAGAATATTATTGGCTTGTCGATGCCCTAGACGGCACAAAAGAATTTATTAGCGGCTCAGGCCAATATACCGTCAATATCGCTCTTATCCATCAGGGTGACCCAATTATTGGCGTTGTTTATGCCCCATTCTTAGGTGAATTATATGCAGGCAACCCTGAAGGCGGTGCGATCCGTCACCTCGTCGATGAAAAAAGTGAACGCCGCATTGAAACGCGCCCTATTCCGAAAAAAGGCATTACCGTTGTCAGCAGTAAATCCCATGGCTCTGCCGAAAAGCTTGATACCTTTTTAGAACAGTTCAAGGTCGAAAAAGTCATCAAAAAAGGCAGCTCGTTAAAAATATGCGCTATTGCCGCGGGTAAAGCCGATTTATACCCACGCTTCGGTCCGACATGCGAATGGGACACCGCTGCGGGTGACGCCGTCCTTCGCGCAGCAGGCGGCGGCCTTACAGACACACAAGGCAACCCACTCACCTATACAGGGCAGGATCCAAAATTCCTTAACCCTGAATTCATCGCATGGTCTGGCGACCTAATCATGACCCATCAGGAGGCTTTGGCAGGTGATTTCGAATAAGACCAAAGCATTTCAGCGCCTAACGCTTATATGTCTTGCGAGCCTCATATGCAGCGCAAGCAATAAGGCGCAGGCCAAAGAATGCCTCGAAATCGCCTATCCTGACAATATCGTTGCTTCAAAATCCATTATTCCGCTTTATGAGGAAATATATACGAATATAGGTGAATGCGTAAAATTCACTGGCATGCCCTATAAACGTGCGGGCATTGCGCTCGAAAATGGGGATATTGACGGCAATATCTCACGTGCCGCAAACTTCATAAAAGACACACAAAATGTTATAAAGATTCCCACACCATTCACAACATCCCAAATAATCCTCTTTGCGCGGCCCGATGTTCTCGATGCTTATAACACCAATAGATATACAAAAATGACAATTGGCTATCTAGCCTCAGACAATTATGCTGGCATGGCAGCCGCACGTATCTCACCAGATACAGTCTCAATTCGAAGATATGAACAACTTGTATACATGCTTGAAAAAAAACGTATTGATTGTTTTGTCATTTATAAATTTATAATAACAAAAAAAAGAAAAATAAAACAA